>NZ_CBDKZX010000052.1:0-30057 GCF_965301105.1 Kluyvera sp. | reverse complement strand
GCCATACCGCCAGCGCAGATCTTAAAGAACTGCCTTCTGCTGACCTGCATGGTTCACTCCTTGTTTCGACATTGTCATTGCTTGTAGTTGTTCTTCGCCAGATGGCGGCAAAGATGCTGAATAATACGATGCCCTCAGTTCCAGGAGGGCTTTGATCCAGAATACCACATTATCGGTAGGCTTGTTCTAACGCGGTTAATGGCAGGTGAATTGATTTTGTATGCATTAACATTGAACTGTGATATCGATCGCAATTTAGCCGAAATCAAATCTCACCTGGGCGCGTGCTCAATGACTTTAACCATAAGGGATTAATCGGCCGGTCTGGCGCAATGTGCGGCGAAATAAATCAAGATTGTGCGTTATTGCACCACAAACTTGATCCATAATAAGCCTCAATTCCCTGATGTTGTGATGGAATAGACGCCCCTTATTTTTACGCCGTTCAGAGTATTTGCCGTGTTTAATGTTAAAGATGAAGTCGAGCCCTCGTTACAGCTGGTTGGCGCAGCCGAGCGTACCGTCTTCAGAAGGCCACAAATTATGCAACCCACACAGGATATTCTTGCCGAAGAAGTTCCCGTTGCGCTGGTCTACAACGGCATCTCTCACGTCGTGATGATGGCGACGCCAAAAGATCTTGAAGCCTTTGCGATCGGCTTTTCGCTGTCGGAAGGCATCATTGAACATCCCCGGGAAATCTTCGGTATGGATGTTGTCCCTGCCTGTAATGGCATGGAGGTTCGCATCGAGCTTTCCAGCCGCCGCTTTATGGGGCTGAAAGAGCGTCGTCGGGCGTTGGCTGGTCGTACGGGCTGCGGCGTGTGCGGCGTTGAGCAACTCAACGATATTGGCAGGCCGATAAAACCGCTGCCCTTCAGCCAGACGTTCGATCTGGCTCATCTCGATTACGCGCTCAGGCATTTAGATGACGTCCAGCCCGTTGGCCGTGAAACGGGCTGTACGCACGCGGCGGCATGGATTATGCCCTCCGGCGAGCTGGTGGGCGGCCATGAAGATGTCGGTCGTCACGTGGCGCTGGATAAACTGCTGGGGCGCCGCGCGAAAGAAGGCGCGCTGTGGCAGCAGGGAGCCGCGCTGGTTTCCAGCCGTGCCAGCTATGAAATGGTGCAAAAGTCTGCGATGTGCGGCGTCGAAATTCTGTTCGCCGTCTCTGCCGCCACAACGCTGGCGGTCGAAGTGGCTGAACGCTGCAATCTGACGCTGGTGGGCTTCTGTAAGCCGGGAAGAGCGACGATTTATACCCATCCGGAACGTCTGGTTGCGGAGTAATGCCGCCAGGCCGCCAGCAGAATACTGCCTGAAAACGCGAGCTCCATGATCGCAGCGACCGGCGATCCCGCCATTATGTTGTTCAGTAGCCAACAAACGCTGCCGCATAGCGTGTATCCGCGTAGCCTGGCGCTCTGACCTTGAAACGCGGCAAAGGTCATCAGCAGACTACCCATCAGCGGCAGCAGGCTTGCTATTCCCTGCCAGAAGTAGGCGCTACAGGCTATCGACACCACCATAAACCCCCACATCACCCACAGACGAAGCGTAACGACAGCGATCGCAAAGCGGCAGGCCGCAATCGCCATCAACACGGCAGCAACGGGCTGTTGTAGAAGATAAAAGTGCCATGCCAGCAGACCGGTGGAGCAGGCTAGTACCGTCAGCGTTTTCGCCCGACGATGAAAATGAAAAGCAGTAATATCAAGCGCAAAGCTGACGCTTGCAAGTATCTGGGAAAACAGGAAAGTGGTCATCACGGCAGCCATTTCGCAAATCAATGGCTTCACCATAATGGGCTTAAGGCGGCCTCGCGTTAACTTTTGTTAAGACGCTGGCGAATACGTGAAAGGCTCACGGGGGTGATACCGATATAGCTAGCGAGATCCCGTTGCGTTAGCTGTGATTCCCAGTGTGGGAACTGAGTCTGGACGTAGCGGTAGCGTTGTTCTGGCGTGTTGAGCAACAGCATCTGTTCCTTCTTTTCTTTGTAGATCAACTGCTGAATGAGGAGTTGCATCTTGAACTCCTGGTTTTCAGCAGCCTCGAAAAAGGAGAGCGGAATGTCACTGGTTTCGCCCGCGGTGACCATCTGCAGACTATAATCCGCCGGCGTTGCCGTCAGCCAGTTAAGGTATAAAAAGCAGCATTCCCCTGGGAAATAGAACTCTTTTACGCGCTCCACGCCCCGATCGGAGTGATAAACCGCCCGCACAACACCCTGATGTAAATAGTAAAAATGGCTTTGCACCTCGCCCTGATGCAGCAGCCAGGCGCCCGCGCTCTGCGACTTTTTACGACTCGTCAGTAACTGCTGATTCAGCTGCATATCGTTATCTCAAAAAAATTGAAAGACAAATGCAAATCATTCCGCTTTTAGTTGATCAAGATGTGACCTAATATTTATCACATCAAGGCAGCACGCCTTATCCAAACAACTAAATTAAAGGGTTTACATCATGAAAAGCATCAAAACTTTTGTCGCAGTTATGACTCTGGCCGCTTCTTTTGGTTCTTTCGCTGCGCAAACAGTGACCGCAACCGCCTCAACCATCGACGGCGCGGAAGCGAAAATTGCCGCTCAGGCTGAACAAGCGGGCGCCAGCTCTTACAAAATTACCCAGGCTTACACCGGTAACCGCGTGCATATGACCGCTGAACTGACTAAATAAGCCATTAGCTACTGTCGAAAGAGCGCCCTTGGGGCGCTTTTTTCGTTACTGGGTCGCGAGCGCCTCGCGAATAGCTGGAATAAGCTGCGGTCCAGCATAAAAACTATTAAAACCTGTTTTGTGTGCCACCGACAGATTCACTTTTGCCAATATTACGCCATAGCTATTATCGGTCTTATCAATCCAGGGATAGCTGCCCGCCCAACCTGGGCTACTGATGAGTAGCGGACGGCCCTGGTTGTCGACCTGTTCCCGCCATTCGCCAAGTCCATAGATATCATTCCGGGCTTGTCCCCGAACATCCTGCACATAGCGATTGACCGCGCCAGGCAAAATTTTAGCGCCCTGGAGCTGATCGCTCTGCATCATGGTAATCGCTGCTGTGCTCAGAATTCGCCGGCCTTCAAATTGCCCATTATGGGCAATCATCTGGAGAAAGCGTCGATAGTCTGCAAGCGTTGTTCTTGCCCCGCCGGCGAGCATTGGGCTAAATCCTTGCTCCTCACTCACTGGGGTGAATCCGGTGTGGGTCATACCGAGTGGTTGGGCAATACGTTCCTGAAACAGAGATTCCCACGATTTTCCGCTGGCGACTTCAGCCATGCGCCCAGCCACCTGCATCGCGAGTCCACCGTAATTGAATGTCGTGCCTGGTGGGTTAACGGATGGCAGGGGTAAAATATGAGCAACGGATTCTGTCAGCGTTTGATAGTGATCTTCTGGCTTATTGGCAGGCTGATAGTCTGGGTAGCCTGAGGTATGTGAAAAGAGTTGGCGTAGGGTGGCATCACCTTTGGAGTCGGTAAAAGCAGGTAACCACTTTCTGACCGGATCGTCCCAGGAAAGGACGCCGTCATCAACGAGAGAGGCGATAGTTGCGGCAGCCAGCCATTTCCCTGCCGAAGCAATATGAACCTCAGTCTGTGATGTGTAGCCGCCGTAATATTTCTCAAAAATGGGCTTATCATCTTTAACGATAATAATCGCCGCGCCTGAGTAGTTGTGTTGGGCGACCCAGGACGCGATTTGATGATCGATTACTGCCATTTTGTCTTGCTTTGCCATGCTGCTCAGGCTTGTGAGAGCCAACGCTAACGCACAACAGGTGAGCGCTTTCTTCATTGGATATCCTGTTGTTAACAGGCCCCCAATAATGGGGGCCGCGGTTAAATAATCCCAACGCCTGCGGCGGCAAAGCCAAAGACGATTAGCATAATCAGCACCTTGTTTGGACTCACCTTTTTATTCAACAGCTTCAGGCATCCCAACACCAGCAGCAGCGGAATGAGCCCGACGCAGATTTTGTCGAGGATCTCCTGCAATACGAAAGGCTGTCCGGCGATGGTGGTTTTAAAGGTGGTGGTAAATTTCACCATGCTGGCGCTCATCGCGCCTACCATCATCAGACCCATCATGGCTGAGGCTTTGGTGATACACGAGAGCAAGCCGGACTGCGTGGCTTCGGCGATATACTTCGAACCTAGCCGGTAGCCCATTACCCCGCCGTAGTAGCGCAGCAGGTAGCTCGGGATGTTGTAAATCAGCAGGAACAGCAGTGGCCCTAGCGGGTTTCCCTGTGAGGCCAGGCCGATAGCAATCCCCGTGGCGATGATGCGTAGCACGCCATAGAAGAATGAATCGCCGACGCCCGCGAACGGCCCCATTAAAGCCACTTTGATGCCGTTAATACTGGAGGTATCAAAATTAGGGTTCGCGGCGTTCTCTTTTTCCATCGATAGCGTCAGGCCCATAATGAATGGCGCCAGATGCTGGTTGGTATTGAAGAACTGGCTGTTACGTTTTAGCGACTCCACGTAACCGTGCGGGTTGCCGGTGTAGATTTTCTTGAGCAGCGGCGCCAGAATCCAGCCGTAGCTCAACCCCTCCATTCGGGTGAAGTTCATGGAGCCCAGCAGTTGGAACTGGCGGAAGAACAGCTGGCGGAACATCTTTTTTTCGTTCTTGCTGTCGTCGCCTGCGCTTACTGCGCTGTTGTGGATATCAGTCATTGAAGAACCCGTCCTTATCATCAACCGACGCGCTTGCGGCAGTGGTGGCGTGTTTATTGGCTTTCAACTGGTTGAATTCGTTGAAGCAGAGATAAACGGCAACGGAAGCGGCGATAATCGCGATGCCCATAATCGGCAGTTGCAGATAAGCCGCCATGGCGAAGCCGATAAAGAAGAATGCGGCAATATTTCGGTTCCACAGCGCCTTTAACAAGATGGCGAAGCCCAACGCAGGCAGAATACCGCCCACCGCCGTCATCCCGCGCATCACGGTATCCGGAATGCTTTCGACCAGGCTGCGGATCACGTCGGTGCCGAACAGAATGCCGAAGAAGGCCAGCACCGCGAACGGCACGCCGTAGAACATTGTCATCCCGAGCGTGATGCCGAGCGCGGCGCGGTCGCGCCCCTCTTCAAGCAAGGCGTCATATTTCTCGACCAGCGCGGTATAAACCAGCTTCAGAACCTGGTAAACGAAGACCGCCAGCAGGCTGATGGGCAGCGCAAGCGCGACGGCGACGGCAGGTTCCGCTTTCGTCAAAATGGTAAAGGCGGTTGCCAGAACCGAGCCTACAGCCAGATCGGCCGGTACCGAGCCGCCAATGGTGATGGTGCCGAGAAAAATCAGTTCCAGCGTCGCGCCGATGATGATCCCCTGCTGAAAATCACCCAGCACAAAGCCGACCATCGCGCCGCAGATCAGCGGCCGTTCAATCAGCGGCTGGCCTAACGTGTGGTCAGCGAACTTGGCGATATACATCACCAGCGCGACAAGCAGTGCAGACGTTAACATAGCGACCTCGCTTAGCTAGCAGCGTTATCCAGCATCTCAATCAGGTTTTTCACCGGATGAGATGGCAGAACCTGGTATTCCACCTTCACGCCGCGTGCGGCGATGGCATGAAAATCGGCGACATCTTCCGGTGTAACGTACACGGTGTCGCTAATGCGTTTTTTCGCCGCCAGATTGTCGGTAATGCGCCCAAAGTTGGCGACGTTCAGGGTTTTTATCCCCTCAACCTGCTCGACCAGTCGACGCGCGTCGGCGGCATTGTTAACGATCACCATAATTTTCATGGCCTCGGAGCGCGGGTCATTGAGGATATCGCCTGCGTCTTTGACCGCCATAATGGCGCACTTGGCGGTATCAGGGGCCGCCATGCGCAGCGACATCTTCTGCACTTCGTTATTCACTATCTGATCGTTGGCGACCAGGATGCGGTTTACGCCGAGGTGCTTGGTCCAGACCACGGCAACCTGGCCGTGAATCAAGCGATCGTCAATTCGTACTAAAGAAATCATGTGTAGCTCCAGTTAGCAAAAGTAGGGTGTCCAGACGCGGGAAAGGCGAACCAGGGCTTCGAAATAGAAGTAATCGCCCCAGAGGTTAGGTTCGTTAATGCCCATGTTGCGGCCAAAGTTATAAACGCCTTCACGCAGCAGGCCGTCCTGCGTGTGGGCAAAATAGCGCTCGCGTAAATTGCGCATCATCAGTTCGATGGCGTTGTTATAGGCGGGGCGTAGTGGATCGGTTAGCGGCAGCAGCGTCAGCAACTCCGCCAGACCGCAGGCGGCGACTACGGCGGCAGACGTATCGCGCGGAGCGTTGTCCTGCGGGGTGAAGATTAGGTCCCAGTAGCAGACAAAATCTTCCGGCAGACGGTTGAGAAAATAGTGCGCCAGCTTCCGCGCCAGCTCTGGCTGAGTGGTATCGCCGGTATGACGGAATCCCAGCGCAAAGCCGTAAATCCCCCAGGCCTGGCCGCGTGCCCAGCAGGAGCTATCGCTAAACCCTTGATGAGTATCACCACGCAGCGGCTGGCCACTGTGCACGTCCATGTAGAAGGTGTGGAAGCTGGAAGCATCCTCACGAACCAGATAACGAGCGGCCTGCGCCAGATGACGCGTAGCGGCTTCGCGCCACTCGGCATTGCCCGTTTCGTTGGCGGCCCAGAACAGTAACGGCACGTTGAGATTGCAGTCGATAATCATGCGACCCTGACGCGCCGGGTCGTTGAGATCGCCCCAGGCCTGAATCACGCCTGCTGTTTCATTAAAGCGGCGGTACAGTAGCTCTGCGGCGCGTAGCGCCAGGCTGCGAGCGCGGAGATTGCCGGTGAGCTTCCATGCGTTAACGCAAGAGAGCAAATAGAGAAAACCCAGGTCGTGGGTATCGACTTTAATTTGCTTATCGAGGCGCTCTTCAAAACTGTCGAGCAGGCCCTCCGCCACCGTGCGGTATTTATCATCGCCGGTGACTTCCCAGGCCAGCCACAGCATGCCGGTCCAGAATCCTTCGGTCCAGTCGACCTTCTCTACTGCCGGGTAGTGACCATCAGTCGCGCTGGCTGCGGGAAAAGTCGTGGTAAAACGCGGCATCATCTCGTCAACTTTGGCAAGCACTTCGCGGAGTGCTTCGCTCAGCCAGCGCGAGTCTAAACACGGCTGTGGTGCAAGATAGCGGCTGTCGAGCGTTTCCAGCGCAACGGTCATGGCTGTGTCTCCGCGGCAAAAAAGTCGTCGATATCATCGTCAACGGCTGGCTGTATGGTCTGGCGAGCGGCGATAATTTCTGGCTGCACGTTCATGTACTGCATCGCGCCGCTGGCGGCGATGATGGCGTCCTGCAGGCGTGATGGAGTATCGGTATGTTCAGAGAGACAGAACTCCATCAGCATAATCAGATTGGCGCCGCTAATAACATGAACATGCGGGTATTTGACCAGCATCTGTACGGCGGTGTTGTTGACGCTCCCGCCGGGCATATCGGTAAATAGCACCAGCTCTTTTTCCTGGCTGAGCGTCTGTTGGGCGAGGGCCTCAAAGCGCACCGCCAGTTCGGCTGTGGAGCCAATTTCGCCGCAGTAGGCGCAAATGGGTGTTACGCCGTGATCGTCGCCAACCAGCAGGTTCAGCGCCGAGATTATCCCTTCTGCATAGCGCCCGTGGGTTGCGATGTACATCTCTCGCATTGCGTATTCCTTCGTTTTTTTGGTATCTGTTGAGAATATTGCAATCGCCGTGCCATGTTTTTATCTTTATGATTTTATTAGTAAATAATGTAGTGTCTGCACGTTGTAATCGTGTCGAAAACGGCTGTAAGGGGAGTGTCGAAGCGTCTGCCAGCCTGCGCTGGCAGCGCATTTAGCTGAGGGAGTCGGCCGCAATCCACGGTTCCATGATTTCATAAATCATCAGCACCTCGGTGAGCGGCAGCGTGATGTTGTACTTACGGTTTAGCGCCTGGAAGAAGGTGTCATGCACGGCGACAAAGGCCTGCTGCTCCAGCGTCAGTTCCGCCTCTTCACGATGACGAACGCCGTTGTTGACCATCACGCGTTCAATCATCAGCGCGATGTGCATAAATAAGTTAATGCGTAGATAGCTTTCAAAATGAATTTTGTAGAACGCTTCATACTGTTTAATCACAGCTTCTACTTCATCAATAATCACCACCGGGTTGAGGAAATTCAGGCGGCTGGCGACGCCCTCAACGGTAAACAACTTCACCACTTCCTCGACCATGGGTTCGAGCCCGCCGTCCATCAGCAAGCCGTTGAAGTAGTCGCGTTTTAGCACCTGGGTTTTTTCTTTAATCAGCTGTTCAACGCTAATCAGCGGGATATAACCCGCTTCAAGATCGGTGGTTGTAATGATCAGCCGCGTGCCGTTCAATGCCGGGTCGGCGCGGGCGATTTTCCATTTCAGATCGTCATATTCCATCGTGAGGATATCGATCTCATCCTGTACCAGGTAGCGCTGGACAATATCTTTCAGCTTGCGCGAAATGCCTTCGCCAGATATGCAGGAGATAATGATTTTATTGCCTGGGAGCATTCCAGCGTAGTAGCGCGTTTCCACGTCATACGCACCCTTTGCCCCCTCGATAATCGCCTCCATAGACAGCTTATCCTGAATCTTAGCTGCGATATCCAGCGCCATGGCGGTACTGACGTTGTTAATCACCAGCAGTTCGCCGTGCAGATGCAGTTTAATTTCTTCGTAGATCTCCTTGAGCGACCCCATATCGACGAGGATTATCAGGCCGTCGCCCTGCCTGAGGCGCGACAGGTGAGCGATCAACAGGTCAATAATTTCACGGGTAGAGGTGGCGTTGGGCATATCAAAGGCTTTGAAGTAGTAACCGCCGGTTAACTGGTTGGCGATACCGGCAATACTTGAGGCGGTGGAGCGCCCATGAGAGACGATAATGCCCTGGATTGGCGAATCCTCACCTGCCAGAGAATGGAAGATGCAGCTAAGTAAAGGCAGCAACAGCGGCAAAGGCGTGTTGACCACATGTTTCGCCAGCAGACTGATACACTCTTCCGCCAGCAGTCGCGCCTTCCCGGAGACATAGTCGGCAATGGTCTGGAGTTCATCGACCTGCTCAGTGTGTATAGGGGTGTGTAACGCATAGGTCAGGCATAGCCAGATAGCTTTGCGGATATCCTGTCCACAGGGAACACCGGTCAGATTTTCCAGCTCATTGATGGCGTGCATGGTGTTCTGCCAGACGTAACCGCTATACAGCGCCTCCTGAGAGACAACGCCGTTTACCGTGGTCAGCAGGTTTTCAATTTTGCGGTTCAACAGCATGACGTTGCCACTGTGGCAAAACTCGCGAAAAATGATGTCATCGTGCATTGCTTTGGGTAGCAGCGTGTTGATATCCGGCTCGATTGCCTGTTTGCCGGCGGAGATGACCAGCATTTCTCCGCTAGGGTGCGCACTGTGTAGTGCGATGACGTCCGCATCGCGATTATCGCTCCAGGCGCTGGCGCACATCACTTTGACCTGATTTTTCAGCTCGCCAATATTGCCGCGCACCGGCGACGTGACAAGCCGGTGCATGAGTTGATTATCCAGATGAATATCCCTGCGCAGACTGATCGCTTCCTGGCGCAGGAACAGATTCACCTGGGCAATCCGCTCGGTCAGGGGACGTGAAATAAAATTGGGGAGCGTCACCCGCACCGGTATGCGGCGGCGGAAGGTGTTGAGCAGTACCGTATCGATATTTTCGGTGGTGGCAAAGATAAAACGCAGCGAAGCCGGGTGACGGGTACGGTTATCGCCCAGCCGGTAGAAATAGCCTTTATCCATAAACAGGAACAGCTTCTCCTGATTCTCCGCAGACAGGCGATGTACTTCATCCAGGAACAGGAAACCCCCGTCGGCGTCGTCAAACGCGCCGCGTTTATCGCGATCTGCGCCGGTGAACGCGCCGCGGGTATAGCCGAACAGCGTGGCGGAAAGCAGCTCGGGGTTATTGGCATAATCGGCGCAGTTCAGTTCGACGAAGGGTTTATCGGCGGCGATGACACCGCGTTCCAGAGCGTACTGGTAGATAAGTGAGGCGAGGTGGCTTTTCCCTACGCCGCTCTCCCCCGAGAGTAAAATCGGTAAGCCATCGCCTGGGTAGTCTACCGCCGAGCGGCACAGCGCAATGGCTTCAGCCAGGCTGCCTTGCGCACCGATCAACGGCATAAAGGCATCGGTCTTTTTCGACACTAATCGGGACGACGAGGATGTGGGTGCCCCGTTACGCTGGACAAAGAATCGTACCGGCCGGGTATTCTCCTTACTTAAGCGACCGTCATCGCAGAGCCTGTTCAGATAATGGCTAATTACGCTACGGTTCACCTGCATAAAGTCGGCGCAGTCCTGAGCCGTGAATCCTGAAGGGCTTTCCGCATAGTGGGTCAGTATTTTATGGAACAGTTTTTCTTTTGCTGACAGCGCCATTTATTCAATGTCCTGCATAGAGTAGAAAATAGCGTCGAAATAAATTAGACACTAGACACTAATATTGTTATTAGACACTTAATACTTTCCTCGTTTATTCAGGAAAGTAAAACCTTGTTTTAATCGGAATGTGATCGTGATCGACCGTTGTTTTTATTATGGAAATCATTGCGGGGAGGAGCGGTAACAGGCGATAAATGTCGTGTCAAAAATTTTGAACAATAACGACAAATTACTCCGCTTTTAGTTGATAGAGATGTGACCTAATATTTATCTCATCAAGGCAACACGCCTTATCCAAACAACTAAATTAAAGGGTTTATATCATGAAAAGCATCAAAACTTTTGTCGCAGTTATGACTCTGGCCGCTTCTTTTGGTTCTTTCGCTGCGCAAACAGTGACCGCAACCGCCTCAACCATCGACGGCGCGGAAGCGAAAATTGCCGCTCAGGCTGAACAAGCGGGCGCCAGCTCTTACAAAATTACCCAGGCTTACACCGGTAACCGCGTGCATATGACCGCTGAACTGACTAAATAAGCCATTAGCTACTGTCGAAAGAGCGCCCTTGGGGCGCTTTTTTCGTTTCTGCCTGCCAGGCGACGTGACTTGCCACCTGTCCGCCGGGTGCGGATCGTCTCTTCCATCCCCATTCGCCGGGTTCGATTGAACATATATTGTGACGCAGGGCTGCGTGCTGGTGGTAGAGCAAAACTGAGTGTACAGCGATGAAGGTATATATAATTCTTTATCTACCACTATAAACTATATTATTTAAATAATGTTTAATTTCTATTTGTTTGTCTTTTCTATTGGTTATTTATTATAAATAATATCCGGCACTCCTCTTTTATTCTCTTTCAGTGTTATCTCGCTCACGATCTTTCAAAGACCCTTATTTACGCGCTAAAGAATATTAGCTAGTGTTTTTCCGCCTATTAAGAAATGTGTCTTTTTTTTAAAGGTTGATGTCCTTTATTGAGTGGATGATAAAACATTCATCACCGTTATACAAATGCGCGTGAAATCTCTTTTGGGATTTCCAGGTAGTTATTTATTTCAAGGAAAGTAAATAATGAAGAAATCGACACTAGCTATTGCTATTGGATTATTATTAGTGGCCAATACCGGTTTCGCTAAAACAACGAAGATGACGTTGGAACAGCGACTGGAACAGTTAGAATCTCGTCTGGAAGCCGCAGAAAGCCGCGCCGATCGGGCTGAACAAAAAGTTCAGGACCTGCAGGTGCAGCAGGCAGCAGAGATTAAAGAAATTAAGACAGCGCAGGGCAATACGCCGGTAAACGGCCAGACCCCTGTGGAAGAGACGAAGAAAAACGCCACGATGCCCAATCTTCAGCTGACCGGGTATGGCGACCTGAAAATCTACGGCGATGTGGAATTCAACATGGATGGCGAGAGCCGCCGTGGCACGCTGACCAAGCTCAATGAAGATAAATCTATCGGGACGTGGGATATGGATGGCCGTATCCTGATCGGTTTTGACGGCATGCGGAAGCTGGATAACGGCCAATTCGCTGGCTTCTCCATCCAGCCGCTGGCTGATATGTACGGCAGCATGAACCTCGATGATTCATACTTCCACTTCGGTGAAGAAAACGACTGGAAAATTAAGGTTGGTCGTTTTGAAGCCGCCGATATGTTCCCGCTCAACCAGGATACCTTCGTCGAGCATTCTGGTAATACCGCCAACGACCTGTACACCGACGGTCAGGGCTATATCTATATGATGAAAGAAGGCCGCGGTCGTTCCGATGCGGGCGGCAACTTCCTGATGAGCAAGCAGGTTGATAACTGGTACTTCGAACTGAACTCGTTGATTGAAGACGGTACTACCCTGTTTGCCGACGGTGATAACGTTCAGACGGATGGCCGCACCTATCATGGTCGTAAGATGGAAAACGATAAAAACGTGGTCTATCTGCGCCCGGTCGTGAACTGGAAACCGACGTCCGAGCTCTCGTTCTCTGCGGCGATGGAATCGAACGTGGTCAACAATGCTTACGGTTATACCAACAGCAAAGGCGAGTTTGTCGATCAGTCTGATCGTACCGGTTATGGTTTAACCATGACCTGGGATAATACCAAAACTGATCCCGATAATGGCGTTATCTTTAACCTGAATACCGCCTATTTAGATGCGAATAATGAAGACGATTTTACTGCGGCCACTAATATCTGGTGGAAGAACTTTGAAGTCGGTTATATTTATGCGCATAACAAGATTAGCGACTTTAATGGCGTAGTCTGCGATAACGACTGCATTATTCAGGAAGAAGGTACCTACGATATTCATACCGTTCATGCTTCCTACTGGATTAAAAACGTAATGAATATGCAGAACTTTAATATTTATCTGGGTACCTATTACTCTAAAATCCAGAGTGATGAGAAGATTTCCTCAGACGACGATCGTTACGGCGCGCGCGTTCGCTTCAAATACTACTTCTAAAACAACAAAGGCCTCTGGAAAAAGGGGCCTTTCTCTTTTATACGGCATAATTTATTGTAGAACGGATAAGCACAGCACCTTATCCGTCCTACGGGTAGGTCATCGAATTACGCCAGGTAAAACACTTCCTTCAGCTCTGCACTTACCGGGCTATTATCCGGATTAGACGGCATCACTTCGGTCATGTATTTCCACCAGCGCTGGCATACGTCGGTGTTGGCCACTGCATTCCAGCGTTCTTCAGACTCAATCTCCACGGTGGCGAACAACAGGTTGCGTGCTTGATCGAGATAAATCGCATAGTGGTGCGCGCCATGCGCTTTCAGCACAGCTTCCAGCTCCGGCCAGATAGGATTGTGGCGGCGCTGGTACTCTTCGTGTGCGTTGGCGTTCACCTGCATCACAAAGGCTTTACGGATCATAATGCCTCCAGGTACAGCTCGCGAACTTCATCGCGGCTGGCGGTACGCGGGTTGCAAGGCGCGCAAGGGTCTGCCAGCGCTTTATCCAGCCACCCTTCGATGTCTTCTTTGGTGACACCCAGTTTACTGAAACCTTCAGGAATGCCAACACGCGCGCTCAGCTGACGAATGGCGTTAATGGCTTCCATGCTGGCGGCTTCGTCGCTCATGTTGCGGGTGTCGACCCCCATCGCTTGCGCGACGCGGGCAAAGCGCGCCACCGCGTTCGGACGGTTAAAGTTTTCGATGATCGGCAGCAGGATGGCGTTGCACACGCCGTGCGGTAGATTGTGGGTTGCGCCCGGCTGATGCGCCAGCGCATGTACCAGGCCCAGACCGGCACTGTTGAATGCCATCCCCGCCAGATACTGACCAAAGGCCATCTGCTCGCGCGCTTCCAGGTTATGACCGTCGTCGACGGCTTTCGGCAGCCACAGGGTGATCAGACGGATCGCTTCCAGCGCGTTGGCGTCGGTCAGCGGGTGCGCGCCAACGGAAACATACGCTTCAACCGCGTGGGTCAGGGCATCCATACCGGTTGCTGCGGTGACCGAAGCAGGAATATCGAGCATCACGCTGGCATCGTCCACGGCGATGTCCGGAATAATATTTGAGTCGATAATAACTTCTTTCACCTGGCGGGCGGTGTCGATGATGACCGCGTTGCTGGTCATCTCGGCGGCGGTGCCGGCGGTAGTGTTGATTGCCACCAGGTGTACACCCGCGTTCAGCACCTTACCCACGCCTGAGTAGGCGGTAGATGGACCTGGGTTAGCGGTCAGGATCTTAATCGCTTTCGCGGTGTCGATTGGGCTGCCGCCGCCGAAGGCGATGATGTAATCACAGGATTCCGCCTGGTACGCGGCATAACCTTTTTGCACCAGTTCTTCGGTCGGGTTGGGGAAAACCTCATCGAAAAGGTGGTAAGACATTTTATGCGCATCCAGCGCGGTAAACAGGCTGTCCAGCAGGCCCAGTTTCACCAGCTGGCCGTCGGTAACGATCAGCGCTTTACCCCACTGTTTCCCGGCAACCAGGTTAACCATATCGGCAATTGCGCCCGCACCGTGCAGGCTGATTTTTGGCAGTGCTAACATAAAACTCATGGTGTTCTCCTTGATACCTATCTTGTTTAATTCCGTATTCCCTTCGGGGAGTAGCATGGTCTTTCAAGAAGGGAAGGTATGAGAGTGGCGCCACAATGGGCTAAAAACCTATCCCATTAGCTCAGCGTGAGACGGTTCTAAAGGGATAGGTTCTGACGCCTGACCTCGAGCGGCGAGGTCAGGCTATAGACTTACTTGTACAGATTTAATGCGCTGGCCATCGGCGTTACGCCAAAGCGCTGGCCGAGGGCAATCAGTTCTTGCTGTGTGATGGTCTGCTTCATGCCGCCCATTGAGTACACCTTCACCAGCACTTCTGCGGATTTTTCGGCGGTATCAATCAGACCAAAAGTTTCATCGAGCGTTGGGCCGCTGCCAAAGACGCCGTGGAACGGCCACAGCACCAGAGAATGCTGACGCATTTCAACGGCGGTCGCCTGACCAATTTCATCGGTGCCCGGCACCATCCACGGCAGAATGCCAACGCCGTCCGGGAAGACCACCAGACACTCGGTGCTGCCTTCCCACAGTTTGCGGGTGATCAGCGCGCTGTCGTTTTCCAGTACGTAGGTCAGGGCGATCAGGTTGGTCGCATGGCAGTGCATGATGACGCGATCTTTGCCGTCAGTTAGTTTGATACGTTCGCAGTGCGACAGGAAATGCGCAGGCAGTTCGGAGGTGGGCACCGCTTCGTGAGTCAGCCCCCACAAAATGTGGTAACCCGCGCCGTCGCTATCCACTTTTACTACGCCGAGGTTAGCGGAGGGGTCGAGCTGCACGTTACGGAAGAATTTACCGGAACCGGTGACGATAAACGGCGTGTTCGCCAGCATTGGCATCGGTTGGCTCAGAGCGATATAGCGCGGCTCAGCGTGGAAATCAGCGGTGAATGGCGCGATATCCGCCTCGTCCAGACGCAGCGTCAGGTTGCCGCCGTTACGCTCGTCCCAGCCTTTTAACCAGGCGTCAGAGGTGGCTTTGATCATGCCCTGGACGAACCAGGAGTCGGTAATATTCTGCATAGTCTTGTGGTTCCTGTTGTATCGGTGAGGTGTTTCCCCTCACCCTAGCCCTCTCCCCGCAGGGGAGAGGGGACTGTTCGGTGTTATCTGGAGAGGGTTAGTTACCCACGCTTGCTCAGGATCTCTTTCTCATACTGACGTACATTCTCCAGCCACTGGCTGCCCGCTGGCGTATCGTTACGCTGGCAGTACATTTCCCACACCGCCTGCCACGGCAGGCACTTCTGCTCTTCCAGCAGTGCCAGACGGGCGGTGTAGTCGCCTTCAGCTTCCAGCTTGCGCAGCTCGGCGGTTGGCTCCAGCAGCGCGCGCAGCAGGGCTTTCTTCATGTTGCGAGTCCCAATAACCCATGCCGCGATACGGTTGATGGAGGCATCGAAGAAATCGAGACCGATATGCACGCGATCAAACAGGTTGTGACGGATGATTTCGCTGGCAATGGCCTGGGTTTCGTCATCCAGCAGCACAACGTGGTCGCTATCCCAACGCACCGGGCGGCTGACGTGCAGCAGCAGGCGGGGTACATACAACATGGCGGCGGAGATTTTGTCGGAGATCACTTCAGTCGGGTGGAAGTGACCGGCATCCAGACACAGCGCGGTCTGGCGGCTGGTGGCATAGCCCATATAGAACTCGTTGGAGCCCACGGTGTAGCTTTCTGCGCCGATACCGAACAGTTTGCTTTCCACGGCGTCAATGTGGTGCGCCGGGTCCAGTTTCTCGCTGATCACTTCATCCAGCGCGGCGGCCAGACGCTGGCGCGGTGCCAGACGGTCAACGGTGACGTCTTTCATGCCGTCCGGGATCCAGATGTTCATCACCGACGGTGTGCCCAACTGTTCGCCGAAATAAGCGGAAACGCGGCGGCTGGCCTTGCAGTGGTCAATCCAGAACTGGCGGATTTTCGGATCGGCGTGGGACAGGGTAAAGCCATCTGCGCTCAGCGGGTGTGAGAAGCAGGATGGGTTGAAGTCGAGACCCAGCTTGTGTTTTTTCGCCCACTCAACCCAGTTTTTGAAGTGCTCGGGTTTGATTTCATCACGCGCGACCGGCGTATCCGACTCGAGATAGATCGCGTGCAGGTTCAGACGTTTTGGCCCCGGAATCAGGCTTAACGCCTGCTCCAGATCGGCACGCAGTTCGCTGGCGTTACGCGCTTTGCCCGGATAGTTGCCGGTTGCCTGGATCCCACCCGTTAAGTTGCCCTCTGGGTTTTCAAAACCCGCGACGTCATCGCCCTGCCAGCAGTGCATGGATACCGGCAGGCGATCCAGCTGGCGCAACGCCTCTTCGACGTCGATACCGACGGCGGCATAGCGCTGTTTCGCGAGTTCCCAGGCTTGGTCAAGTTGAGTGGTCATGCGCAAAGCTCCTTTGTCTGTCGTTGTTGCTGAAACTGCGCAACGTAGCGGGCAATTTCATGGTCAGGATGAGGGGTGAAGGTGGTGAGACCGTAGTTATGGGTCACGACCTTGCGGAAATCATCGACGTTGGAAAGTTCGTCCAGCGCCATTAATTGGATGCCGATATTACCCAGCGTTGAGGCTTCGATTGGCCCCGCCACCACGGTGATGCCGCAGGCATCGGCGCACAGTTGGTTCAGCAGATGGTTCTGGCAGCCGCCGCCCACGATATGCAGTTGGCTAAATGGCTTGCCGCGTAGCTGCGCCAGCTCGTTAAGCACGTCGGCGTACAGCAGCGCGAGGCTGTCGAAAATGCAGCGCGCCAGCTCGGCGGCGTTGGCAGGCACCGGTTGTGCCGTTTCGCGGCAGGCAGCCTGAATTTCGGCGCTCATGTTGTGTGGGTTAATAAAGCGGTCGTCGTTGGGGTTGATCAGCCAGCGGCAGGCGGGCAGCTTCGCGGTATCCGCGATGAGCGTCGGCAGGTCACTCACGTTCTGCTCTTTCAGCACACGCTGTAGCAGCCACAAACCCATAATGTTTTTCAGCACCCGATAGCGGCCTTCGGCACCGCCCTCGTTAGTGATATTCGCGCGCTGCGCTTGCTCGCTGGTGTAAGGCGTTTTGCTCTCAAAGCCTATTAGCGACCAGGTGCCGGAAGAGAGGTAGGCGGCATCATGGCTTGCCAGCGGCGATGCAATCACCGCGCTGGCGGTGTCATGGCTGGCGACGGCAATGACCGGAATATTGTTACCCTGTGGGCAAACCCAATGACTAATCACGTTACCTGGATGCGTCGGCGTGCCAAACCAGGAGGCCGGCGCGCCGGTCCAGTTGAGCAGGTCTTCGTCCCAGCTATCGCTGTTGATATTCACCAACTGCGTGGTTGTGGCGTTGGTGTACTCCCAGTTCATCTTGCCGGTCAGACGGTAACTGAAATAGTCCGGGATCAGCAGCGCGTGAGTCGCCTGAGCGACCAGTTCCGGCTGTTGTTCAACCAGCGCGCGCAGTTGATATAGCGTATTGAACGGCAGGAACTGAATGCCGCTGCGGCGGTAAATATTGCTTTTACCTAACTGTTCCATCGCCATGGCCATCACGCCGTCGGTGCGGCTGTCGCGATAGGCGACCGGCAGGCCGACACGCTGGCCATTTTTATCCAGCAGCACGTAGTCAACGCCCCAGGTGTCGATACCGATGCTGTCGATACGGATGCCTTCATCGCACACCTTGTTAAGGCCGGTGCGAATTTCTGCTTCCAGGCTGTCGATGTTCCAGGTATCAAAACCATCCTGCTGATGCAGGCTGTTCGTGAAACGGTGGATTTCGCGCAGTGAAAGCAAACGCGACCGGGCATCGTAGCGCGCCAGCATTACGCGTCCGCTTGAAGCGCCTAAATCGACGGCCACACAATGGCGAAAAGTCATGGCAAAAGTCCTTCTGAGAGTCATTACCGCTCAGTCTAAAAAAAGGACACCGCCACTACCTTCTCGTTACTGACAGACGCTATTGGGCGCTGGCAAGAAAGCAAAGATGAACGTGAGAGAGTTCACAAATTCCTGCGATCATGCCGCTTTCAGGGGGTGTGATACTGACCGCATTTCCCGAACTTTCCGGCTGTTTCTTGAAAAAACGACCGGGTTTGCGCGCTTTGCTGTCAAAACGTCAAGGTGAGAACCCTCAGCGGATATTACTATCCTGATAACATTTCTCATCTGGTGGGCGTTGTTATGACCGTATTACACAGCGTGGATTTCTTCTCTTCCGGTAAGTTGCCTGTTGCGATCGAACCTCGACTTCCTCAGGCGGCTTTTCCTGAGCACCATCATGATTTTAATGAGATTGTTATTGTTGAGCACGGCACGGGTATTCATGTGTTCAATGGCCAGCCGCATACCATTTGTGGTGGCACCGTTTGCTTCGTGCGCGACGTCGATCGCCATCTGTATGAACATACCGACAATCTCTGTCTGACAAACGTGTTATATCGTGCCCCAGATGCTTTCCAGTTCTTGTCAGGTCTGAACAAACTGCTGCCGCAGGAACTTGATGGCCACTATCCTTCCCACTGGCGTGTTAACCAGAGTACGTTACAGCAGGTGCGAGCGATTGTGGGTCAGATGGAAGAAGCCAATGACAGTACCGATATGATGTCGCTGGCCAACCGAGAAATTCTGTTTATGCAACTGCTGGTCTTGTTACGTAAAGGCAGTCAGGTGCAAGGCGCTATCGATAACGATGCCCGACTAAACCAGTTGATGGCGTGGCTGGAAGATCACTTTGCTGAGGACGTATGTTGGGAAGGGTTGGCCGAGCAGTTCTCGCTATCGCTACGCACGCTGCACCGCCAGTTGAAGCACTGTACCGGCCTGACGCCGCAGCGTTATCTGAACCGTCTGCGGCTGATTAAAGCGCGGCACCTGCTGCGCCACAGCGATGAAAGCGTGACCGATATTGCTTACCACTGCGGGTTTGGTGACAGTAACCACTTCTCCACGCTGTTCCGTCGTGAATTTAACTGGTCGCCGCGCGATATCCGCCAGGGCCGGGATACGCTGCTTCAGTAACGCGAAGGCAATCACCGTTTTTTACCGCAAAACGGCTAATAATAGTGAGTTGTTAGTCGTTGAGGTATCAGCGTGTCAGGCCAGTTAATCCTTCGAAAAGACGAGTTTTTCGCCAGTTCCGCACAGGCCGTCGCGGTGGCGGATCGTTATCCGCAAAACGTTTTTGCTGAGCATACCCACGAATTTTGCGAACTGGTGTTGGTCTGGCGCGGCAACGGCCTGCATATTCTCAATGACCGTCCCTACCGTATTACCCGCGGCGATCTGTTCTATATTCGTGCCGAAGATAAACACTCCTACGCTTCGGTTAACGATTTGGTTTTGCAAAATATTATCTATTGCCCCGAACGCCTGAAACTTAATCTCGACTGGGTCAGCCATATTCCTGGATTGCGCGGTTCGCCCTGGGTGCCGCACTGGCGCATTGGCAGTACCGGAATGACACAGGCGCGGCAGATTATGACCCAGCTGGAGCACGAGAGCCGCAAAGAAGACGCGCTGGCAAACCAGATGTCTGAACTGCTGTTTGCCCAACTGGTGGTGTGCCTGAAGCGCTATCGTTACGCGACGGATAATCTGGCGGCAACGCAAAGCGAAGCGTTGCTGGATAAACTGCTCACCGCGCTGGCGGGCAGTCTGAACCGGCCTTTCGTATTGGATTCCTTCTGTGCGCAACAGGGATGTAGCGAGCGAGCGCTACGCCAGCAGTTCCGCAGCCAGACCGGCATGACCGTAAACCATTACCTGCGCCAGCTGCGCATTTGCCACGCGCAGTACCTGTTGCAACACACTGAGCTGCTGATTGGTGAAGTGGCGATGCGCTGTGGGTTTGAGGACAGCAACTACTTTTCCGTGGTGTTCAACCGCGAGATTGGCATGACGCCGGGGCAGTGGCGGCAGCGAAGTCGTATCCCCGTCAATTAACCTGAATGCCGCGTGTTATCAGGGGCATAACAAATTGTTATAACCTTATAAAAACTACGGCATTGATAATCATTTTCAATATCATTTAATTAACTATAATGAACCAACTGATTACGCGGCGTTTACAGGTTTGCCGCCCGACAATAATGGAGATGATTATGAGCTATACCCTGCCGTCACTGCCTTATGCGTACGATGCCCTGGAACCGCACTTCGACAAACAGACGATGGAAATCCATCACAGCAAACACCACCAGGCTTACGTGAATAACGCTAACGCAGCGCTGGAAAGCCTGCCGGAGTTCGCTTCTCTGTCTGCTGAAGAACTGATCGCGAAACTGGATCAGCTGCCGGCGGATAAGAAAACCGTTCTGCGTAACAACGCCGGCGGCCACGCTAACCACAGCTTCTTCTGGAAAGGCCTGAAAAAAGGCACCACCCTGCAGGGTGATCTGAAAGCGGCTATCGAGCGTGACTTCGGTTCCGTTGACAACTTCAAAGCTGAATTTGAAAAAGCAGCAGCAACCCGTTTCGGCTCCGGCTGGGCGTGGCTGGTGCTTAAAGGCGACAAACTGGCTGTGGTCTCTACCGCTAACCAGGATTCCCCGCTGATGGGTGAAGCCATTTCCGGCGCTTCCGGCTTCCCGATCGTGGGCCTGGACGTTTGGGAACACGCTTACTACCTGAAATTCCAGAACCGCCGCCCGGACTACATCAAAGAGTTCTGGAACGTGGTGAACTGGGACGAAGCAGCAGCGCGTTTCGCCGCTAAAAAATAATTTGCATTGCACGTCTGTAGAAGCGAGTCTGATGACTCGCTTTTTTTGTATCCGCGTAAGGAGCAGCAGATGCATTATCCGGTTGACGTGTTTATTGGCAAAATTCGTGATTATGACGGCAGCCGCCCGAGCGCTATCGCCAAGGTGCAAATCGACGGCGAGCTGGAACTGACCGAGCTGGGACTGCTTGGCGATGAGCAGGCCGAAAAGAAAATCCACGGCGGCCCCGACCGCGCGCTGTGCCACTATCCCCGCGAACACTATGCCGAGCTGATTCGTGAATTCCCCGAACAGGCCGAATTGTTCTGCGCCCCCGCTTTTGGTGAAAATCTTTCGACGGAAGGCATGACCGAACACAACGTGTTTATCGGCGATATTTATCGCTGGGGTGAAACGTTGATTCAGGTCACCCAGCCGCGTTCTCCGTGTTTTAAACTCAATTTCCACTTTGCTATCAGCGATATGGCGTCGCTGATGCAAAACAGCGGCAAGGTGGGCTGGCTGTATCGGGTGATTGCGCCGGGTAAGGTTTCCACTGACGCTCCGCTGGAGCTGGTGTCGCGCCTGAGCGATGTTTCGGTGTATGACGCTGCCGCCATTGCCTGGCATCTGCCTTTTGATGACGACCAGTATCATCGCCTGCTGAGCGCAGCCGGGCTGTCCATCAGCTGGAGCAGAACCATGCAGAAGCGTCGTCTGAGCGGCAAGATTGAAGATAACAGCCGAAGATTGTGGGGCAAGTAGGCCTGATAAGCGCAGCGCCATCAGGCGGTCAAACGCCCATGGCCAAAAAAAATCGGCCTGCATTCGCAGGCCGATGGTTTCTAGGTTCGCTTGTACAGCGGTAACCACAGCGTCAGGCGCAAGCCGCCGAGCGGGCTGTCATCAGCCTTCACCCAGCCGCGGTGCTGCTGCATGGCGCTTTCAACAATCGCCAGCCCCAGTCCCGTACCGCCAGACTCACGGTCGCGCGCTTCATCGGTACGGTAGAACGGGCGGAAAATCTGCTCGCGATCTTCCGGGCTTACGCCTGGGCCGTCGTCATCCACGTGAACGGTGACGCCGTCTTTATCCACCGAGAAGCTCACGGCGATTTTCGTGTGCGAGTAGCGCAGCGCGTTACGGACGATGTTCTCCAGCGCGCTTTCCAGCGCGTTCGGGTTGCCGTACAGCGGCCACGGCCCCGGCGGATAGTCAACGTTGAACGTTTTACCCATCTGCTCGGCTTCGAACGCGGCGTTATCCAGCACCTCGCCCCACAGCTGATTCGCCTTCAGCGTCTCGCTCACCAGCGCGCTCTTCTGCTGATTTCGCGACATCACTAACATGTCGTTGATCATGCTATCCAGACGTTGCGCTTCTGTCTCAATACGCTCCAGCTCTTTGCTTTCACCGCTGCGGCGACGTAGCAACGCCGTGCCCAGTTGCAGACGCGTTAACGGCGTGCGCAGCTCGTGGGAGATATCGGAAAGCAGACGCTGCTGGGAGGTCATCATCCGTTCCAGCGCCATCACCATCTGGTTAAAGCTGGCCCCTGCCGCCAGAAACTCCTGCGGCCCGGATTCCAGTTCGGGATGCTGGCGCAGGTTGCCCTGAGCGACTTCATCCGCGGCGTTTTTCAGCTTACGTGCCGGTTTTGCCAGGCTCCACGCCAGCCACAACAGCAGCGGCGCGCTGACCAGCATGGTGACGATCAACAGCAACAGCGGCCGGTCGAACAGCAGGTTGATAAAGTCAGACTGCGAACTGCTGGCCGGACGGATTAAGTACAACTGATAGTTATCTTCACCGTCACGAATCGAAAATGGCCCGACTAACTCCACGCGCCCGTATTTCTTCTTCTGCGGATGGTCGGCGTTGTCCGACTGTCCGATAAAGTTACGGATAATCTGCATTTCGTTGCGTTCTGCGCCAATCACGCGGCCTTCGCTGGTGACCAGCAGCAGACGCTGGCCCGGCGGAGCCCATTTATCAATCGCGCGGAACAGCCGACGCCACCACATCAAATCGTTGGGGGGATCGTTGGCCAGCTCTTCTTCAACGTGCTGTTCGATCATGATGCCCTGACGCTGCTCGCTATCCAGCAGTTCAGTCATCTGACGCGAGTCGAGCTTGGGTAACATCAAAACCAGCATCAACACCAGCGCCAGGGTTAACCAGAAGATGGCGAAGATGCGGGCGGTTAAACTTCCTATCATGAAGCGGAGACCATCAGGTAGCCGCGACCACGCAGGGTTTTAAACCACGGATGACCGTCTTTACGTTCCGGCAGCTTCCGACGCAGGTTGGAAATGTGCATGTCGATTGCGCGATCGAACGGCGTTAAGCGTTTGCCCAGCACTTCCTGACTTAAATGTTCGCGCGACACCACCTGACCCAAATGCTGTGCCAGCAGATAGAGCAGGGTGAATTCGGTGCCGGTGAGCTCCAGGGTTTGGCCATCGAAGCTGGCTTCCTGGCGGCCAGGATTCAGGCTCAGGGCGTCGACTTCTACGGTAGGCGAACTGGCATCGCTACTTTGCTGCTGTTCGCTCCAGTGCGAACGGCGCAAAATAGCGCGGATACGCGCGACCAGCTCACGGTCGTTAAAGGGTTTAGGTAAATAGTCATCTGCGCCCAGTTCAAGGCCCAGAACGCGATCCAGCTCGCTTCCGCGGGCGGTCAGCATAATGACGGGAGTCTGGTGTGTTTGTCGTAATTCTTTCAGCGTGTCGATTCCGTTCTTTTTCGGCATCATCACGTCGAGTAAAAGTAGGTCGATGCTGTCATCAAGAAGCGCAAGCGCCTGTTCGCCATCATGGGCAACCAGAACGTTAAAGCCTTCCATATCAAGCAGTTCCTTAAGTAAGGAAGTCAGCTCTCGGTCATCATCAACTAGTAAAATTTTATTCATATTTTCATCCCTCCGAGGCAGAAATTACGTCATCAGAGCCAGCTAATCCATGACTTTACGTTGTTTTACACCCCCTGACGCATGTTTTCAGCCTGAATCGTAAACTGTCTCTCGTTGAATCGCGACACAAAAGTTTTTGGGAGCATGTGATGCGCAATGTTATCGCTGCCGTCATGGCCTCAACGCTGGCATTCAGTGCACTAAGCCAGGCCGATGAAGTCGTCACCAGCGTTAACTGGCACCCAGCGGAAGATAATTCGCTGCGAAACGGCCAGGGTCATATGTTCGACGGTATTAGTTTAACCGAACATCAACGCCAGCAAATGCGCGATTTGATGCAACGGGCGCGACACGATCGCCCACCCGTTAATGTTAGCGAAGTGGAGGCAATGCATCGCCTTGTCACCGCAGAAAAATTTGATGAAGCCGCTGTGCGCGCCCAGGCCGAAAAAATGGCCGAGGAGCAGGTGAACCGCCAGGTTGAAATGGCGAAGGTTCGCAATCAGATGTATCGCCTGCTAACGCCAGAGCAGCAAGCGGCTTTAAATGAGAATCACCAGCAGCGAATGGAGCAGCTGCGTGACGTTGCACGGATGCAACAAGGTTCGAATGTGAATCTGTTTAGTAGCAATACCCGTAGCAACCAGTAACAAACCCTGTTTTTCCTTGCCATAGACACCATCCCTGTCTTCCCCCTCATGATGAGGGGGTTTTTTTTGCCCTAAATTCGACACGGTGCGCTGCATAAACATTCCGCTATACTACGCAGATCTGAAGTCAGGAGTGTTTATGAATCAATCTTATGGCCAGTTGGTCAGCCGCGCGGCAATTGCGGCAACGGTAATGGCCTCGCTGTTGCTGATCATTAAAATTTTTGCATGGTGGTTTACCGGTTCGGTCAGTATTCTGGCGGCGCTGGTGGACTCACTGGTGGATATTGCTGCCTCGCTGACCAACCTATTGGTAGTGCGTTACTCACTGCAACCGGCTGATGAAGAGCACACATTTGGTCATGGGAAAGCGGAATCGCTGGCGGCGCTGGCGCAAAGTATGTTTATCTCCGGTTCCGCACTGTTCCTGTTTTTGACCGGTATTGAACATCTGGTTCGCCCTACGCCGATGAGCCAGCCGGGCATTGGCGTGGCGGTAACGGTTATTGCCTTAATCAGCACTCTGGTTCTGGTGACGTTTCAGCGCTGGGTGGTGCGAAAAACCCAAAGCCAGGCCGTTCGGGCGGATATGCTTCATTATCAGTCTGATGTTATGATGAACAGCGCAATTCTTGTTGCACTCGGTCTCTCCTGGTACGGTTGGCATCGTGCCGATGCGCTGTTTGCATTAGGAATTGGCATCTATATTCTATATAGCGCGTTACGTATGGGGTACGAAGCGGTTCAGTCGCTACTGGATCGCGCGCTGCCCGATGAAGAACGCCAGGAAATTATCGACATCGTGACCGCCTGGCCGGGCGTAAGCGGTGCTCACGATCTCCGTACGCGGCAGTCAGGGCCGACCCGCTTTATTCAGATCCATCTGGAAATGGAAGATAACCTGCCGCTGGTTCAGGCGCATCACGTTGCCGACCAGGTGGAGCAGGCGATTTTGCATCGCTTTCCCGGTTCCGACGTGATTATTCACCAGGATCCATGCTCTGTTGTCCCGCAAGGCAATAGCGGCATTTGAACTTTCGCAGTGGTTGTACAAAGTGTGAGCTAAATCGGCATTATTTGTATAAATAACCGCCGCTTAGCCTGACCTGAATCAATTCAGCAAGAAGCGCTTGATATACTATCTCTACATAGAGTCGTTCTCTCCCCCAACAGTGGGAGCGCTTCGGGCAGAAGAATTAATTTTTAGCATTCCTAAGTTCAGAGGTAGTCATGATTAAGAAAATCGGTGTGTTGACAAGTGGCGGTGATGCGCCAGGCATGAACGCCGCGATTCGCGGCGTGGTGCGCGCGGCGTTGACGGAAGGCCTGGAAGTGATGGGCATTTACGACGGTTATCTGGGCCTGTATGAAGACCGCATGGTCCCGCTTGACCGTTACAGCGTGTCCGACATGATCAACCGTGGCGGCACCTTCCTGGGCTCCGCGCGCTTCCCGGAATTCCGCGACGAAAACGTTCGCAACGTGGCTATCGAAAACCTGAAAAAACGCGGCATTGATGCGCTGGTGGTTATCGGCGGTGACGGTTCCTACATGGGTGCTATGCGTCTGACCGAAATGGGCTTCCCGTGCATCGGTCTGCCGGGCACCATCGACAACGATATCAAAGGCACTGACTACACCATCGGCTTCTTCACCGCGCTGAGCACCGTGGTAGAAGCGATTGACCGTCTGCGTGACACCTCTTCTTCTCACCAGCGTATCTCCGTTGTTGAAGTGATGGGCCGCTACTGCGGTGACCTGACTCTGGCGGCAGCTATCGCAGGCGGATGCGAGTTTATCGTGGTGCCGGAAATCGAATTCAAACGTGACGACCTGGTTGCGGAAATCAAAGCGGGCATCGCAAAAGGTAAGAAACACGCGATCGTCGCGATTACCGAACACATGTGCGATGTTGACGAACTGGCGCACTTTATCGAAGCAGAAACGGGCCGTGAAACCCGTGCGACCGTTCTGGGCCACATCCAGCGTGGCGGCTCCCCGGTGCCTTATGACCGTATCCTGGCATCCCGTATGGGCGCGTACGCCATTGAACTGCTGCAGCAGGGCTTCGGTGGCCGTTGCGTCGGTATTCAGAACGAAAAACTGGTTCACCATGACATCATCGACGCGATCGAAAACATGAAGCGTCCGTTCAAAGGTGACTGGCTGGAATGCGCTAAGCAGCTGTACTGATTCACGTTTGCCCGGAAACGGGCAGATTTGAGCGAAAAAAAAGCCTTCTCAATGAGAAGGCTTTTTTACAGGTTCAGGGCGCTTATTCAATATCCAGCGCATCTTCCGACAGGATAATGCCGGTGTTATCGGCATACAGATGGTCGCCGGAGAAGAAGGTGACACCACCGAAATTAACGCGTACGTCGCTTTCGCCGATGCCTTCGCCCGCCGCGCCGACCGGAATCGCCGCGATGGCCTGGATGCCAATATCCAGTTCTTCTAAGTCATCGACCTGACGTACCGCGCCGTATACCACAATGCCTTCCCACTCGTTCTGAGTGGCCAGACGGGCGAGGTCGGCGTCGATCAGTGCGCGGCGGACAGAACCACCGCCGTCGACCAGCAGAATGCGGCCACGACCATTCTGTTCGAGCAGATCGTACAGCAACCCGTTATCCTCGAAACATTTCACGGTGATGATTTGCCCACCGAACGACAGCCGCCCGCCAAAGTTAGAGAACAGGGGTTCTACTACGTTGACATCTTCCTGGTAGATGTCGCAAAGCTCGGAAGTATCGTATTTCATAGGATTAACGCTCAGTTGCTGCGAGTGATTTTAGTATATCGCGCTCTACGCATTGTTGGCAAAATCATCAATTGTTAATTGATATTTGTCAGTTAAGCGAACGTCTTGCTGAGCACAATTCCAATGACGAACAGTAGGTTAGTCAACAGCGCCCCTTTGACCGTCCGTTCCAGCATGGGCGGCATTGCCTGCGGCGAGCGTTCACGCATCACGTAGCGAGCCTGTTTCACCAGCAGCGGAGCGCTGAGGATAAACAGCCAGCCCCACGGGCTATGCAGGGAAATCAGGTTGAACAGCGCCAGGCACACCAATGTGCCCATCAGCAGGCAAACGTGATAGCGACGGGCGTTGACGGGCCCCAAACGCACTGCCAGCGTGTTTTTACCGTTGTCGCGGTCGCTGTCGATATCGCGCAGGTTGTTGATATTCAGCACCGCGGTGGCCAGCAGGCCGCAGGCGGTGGCTGGCAGAATAATCGCGCTGCTCAAACTGTGCGTCTGTAAGTACCAGCTACCGATAACGCTCAACCAGCCGAAGAAGATGAGCACGGAAATATCACCGAGGCCAATATAGCCATACGGGCGCGTGCCGACGGTATAGGTGATGGCGGCGATAATCGCCAACAGCCCCAGCACCAGGAAACCGATAAAATCACCGGTCGTCTGGGATGCGGTGAACAGCAGGGCCAAACCGGAGACGCAAATCAGCCCGACGGTGATAATCAGCGCGCGCTTCATCTGCTGCTGGGTAATCACCCCTTTTTGCATCCCGCGCAGCGGCCCGATGCGGTCCGGCTTGTCGCTGCCTTTCACCGCGTCACCGTAGTCGTTAGCAAGGTTAGAGAGAATTTGCAGCAGGCTGGCGGTAATCAGCGACAGCACGGCGACGCCCGCGTCAAAGTGGCCCTGCCACCAGGCGAGGGTGGTGCCGACGATAATCGCCGCGCAGGCCAGAGGTAGCGTTTTGGGGCGCAGACTTTCCAGCCAGGCCTGAGTGCGGCTTACAGGTGTATTTGTCATTAGTAATCAGCCAATAAAAATGGGGCCTTTCAGCCCCATCAATTAAAGATGAACATGCAGTGAACGCGATTATAGGATAAAACGGCTCAGATCTTCATCTGCGACTAATGCATCCAGATGTTTACTCACGTATTCCGCATCAATTGTGATGCTCTGGCCATTGAGATCGCTGGCGTCGTAGGAGATATCTTCCATCAGGCGCTCAAGAACGGTATGCAGACGACGCGCACCGATGTTTTCGGTGGTTTCGTTAACCTGCCATGCCGCTTCGGCAATACGCTTGATACCCGACTCGGTGAACTCAATGTTCACGCCTTCGGTGGCCATCAGCGCTTTGTACTGCACGGTGACAGAGGCGTTTGGCTCGGTCAGAATGCGCTCGAAGTCCTGAGTGGTCAGGGCTTTCAGCTCAACGCGGATTGGGAGACGACCCTGCAGCTCCGGAATCAGGTCTGACGGGCTAGCCACCTGGAACGCGCCGGAAGCGATAAACAGAATGTGGTCGGTTTTCACCATCCCGTGCTTGGTGGAGACGGTGCAGCCTTCAACCAGCGGCAGCAGATCGCGCTGAACGCCTTCACGGGACACGTCCGGGCCGGAGGAGTTACCGCCGCGCTTACAGATTTTGTCGATCTCGTCGATAAACACGATGCCGTGCTGCTCAACCGCGTCGATCGCGTCCTGTTTCAGCTCTTCCGGGTTGACCAGTTTCGCCGCTTCTTCTTCAATCAACAGCTTCATCGCATCTTTGATTTTCAGCTTACGCGGTTTCTGCTTCTGGCCGCCCAGGTTCTGGAACATGGACTGCAGCTGGCTGGTCATCTCTTCCATGCCTGGAGGCGCCATGATTTCTACGCCCATCGGTGCCGCGGCGAGATCGATTTCAATCTCTTTATCGTCCAGCTGGCCTTCGCGCAGCTTCTTGCGGAACGCCTGGCGCGCCGCGGACGGTTCAGACTGCTGTTCAGCCTGGCCCCAGTTGTTTTTGGCCGGCGGGATCAGCACGTCGAGAATACGTTCTTCCGCCATCTCTTCCGCGCGGTAGCGGTTTTTCTCAATCGACTGTACGCGCACCATCTTGATCGCCGAATCGGTCAGATCGCGGATGATGGAGTCCACTTCTTTACCCACATAGCCCACTTCGGTGAACTTGGTGGCTTCAACTTTGATGAACGGCGCGTTGGCGAGCTTGGCCAGACGACGGGCGATTTCGGTTTTACCGACGCCGGTTGGGCCGATCATCAGAATGTTTTTCGGCGTGACTTCGTGACGCAGCTCTTCGTCGAGCTGCATACGACGCCAGCGGTTACGTAAGGCAATCGCGACGGAGCGCTTCGCTGCGTCCTGGCCGATAATGTGTTTGTCCAGTTCGCTGACAATTTCGCGTGGGGTCATTTCAGACATGGGAGATCCTTACGCCTTAGACGGTAATTCTTCAATGGTGTGGTTGTGGTTGGTATAGATGCAGATATCACCTGCAATATCCAACGCTTTCACCGCGATATCACGCGCGTTCATGTCGGTATTTTCCAACAGCGCACGGGCCGCGGCCTGGGCGTATG
>NZ_CBDKZX010000051.1:0-30191 GCF_965301105.1 Kluyvera sp. | reverse complement strand
CTATCGGTAACACCGTTTCTCCGCAGGACGTGATGAACAAACTGGGCGCGGATATCCTGCGTCTGTGGGTGGCATCCACCGACTACACTGGCGAAATGGCGGTGTCTGACGAAATCCTGAAACGTGCTGCCGACAGCTATCGTCGTATCCGTAACACCGCGCGCTTCCTGCTGGCGAACCTCAACGGGTTCGATCCGAAGAAAGATATGGTGAAACCGGAAGAGATGGTCGTGCTGGATCGTTGGGCCGTCGCCTGTGCGCAGGCCGCTCAGGAAGATATCGTGAAAGCGTACGCTTCCTACGATTTCCACGAAGTGGTACAGCGTCTGATGCGCTTCTGCTCCGTTGAAATGGGCTCGTTCTACCTCGACATCATCAAAGATCGCCAGTACACCGCGAAAGCCGACAGCGTGGCGCGTCGTAGCTGCCAGACTGCGCTGTACCATATCGCAGAAGCACTGGTTCGCTGGATGGCGCCAATCATGTCCTTCACCGCCGATGAAATCTGGGGCTACCTGCCGGGCGACCGTGAGAAGTATGTCTTCACCGGCGAATGGTACGAAGGGCTGTTCGGTCTGGACAATGCCGAAGAGATGAACGACGACTTCTGGGAAGAGCTGCTGAAAGTTCGTGGCGAAGTGAACAAGGTTATCGAACAGGCGCGTGCTGACAAGAAAGTCGGTGGTTCCCTCGAAGCGGCAGTGACCCTGTACGCGGATGCGGAGCTGGCGGCCAAACTGACGGCGCTGGGTGACGAATTACGATTTGTCCTGTTGACCTCCGGGGCGACCGTTGCCGATTATGCAGCGGCGACCGCTGACGCTCAGCAGAGTGAACTGCTGAAAGGTCTGAAAGTCGCGCTGAATAAAGCCGAAGGTGAGAAGTGCCCGCGCTGCTGGCACTATACTCAGGATATCGGCAAGGTGGCGGAGCACGCAGATATCTGCGGACGCTGTGTGAGCAACGTGGCCGGTGACGGCGAAAAACGTAAGTTTGCCTGATGAGTAAATCGATTTGTGCAACAGGGCTGCGCTGGCTGTGGCTGGTCGTCGCCGTGCTGATTATCGATCTGGGCAGTAAATACCTGATCCTCCAGAACTTTGCTCTGGGGGATACGGTGTCGCTGTTCCCGTCGCTTAATCTCCATTATGCGCGTAACTACGGCGCCGCGTTCAGCTTCCTGGCTGACAGCGGCGGTTGGCAGCGCTGGTTCTTCGCGGGTATCGCTATCGGTATCTGCGTGGCGCTGGCGGTGCTGATGTACCGTTCCAAAGCTACGCAGAAGCTGAATAACATCGCCTATGCGCTGATTATTGGCGGCGCGCTGGGTAACCTGTTCGACCGTCTGTGGCACGGCTTTGTCGTCGACATGATCGATTTCTACGTCGGCGACTGGCACTTTGCCACCTTCAACCTGGCCGATACGGCAATTTGTATCGGCGCGGCGTTGATTGTGCTGGAAGGCTTCCTGCCGAAAAAGCAGGCGTAAGATAATGCCGGATGGCGCTGCGCTTATCCGGCCTACGATCCATTGTAGGCCCGGAAAGCGTCGCGCCATCTGCAATCGCTACGCCGAACACATAACAATAATCGTCATTTCAATGTCGTAAGATAGAAGGCTGTACCTGCATGTCTAACTCGATTCAAAGCAATAGCGCGGTGCTGGTGCACTTCACGCTGAAACTGGACGATGGCTCTACCGCTGAGTCAACCCGTAACAACGGCAAACCGGCGCTGTTTCGTCTGGGCGATGCCTCCCTGTCTGAAGGGCTGGAGCAGCATCTTCTCGGCCTGAAGGCCGGGGACAAAAAATCCTTCTCTCTGGAGCCGGATGCGGCGTTCGGTATCTCGACGCCCGACCTGATCCAGTATTTCTCCCGCCGCGAATTTATGGATGCGGGCGAGCCGGAAATCGGGGCGATCATGCTGTTCACCGCGATGGATGGCAGCGAAATGCCGGGCGTGATCCGCGAAATCAACGGTGATTCTATCACGGTTGATTTTAACCATCCGCTGGCGGGACATACCGTTCATTTTGATATTGAAGTACTGGAAGTCGATCCGGTACTGGAGGCGTAACATGCAGATCCTGTTGGCCAACCCACGCGGCTTTTGTGCAGGCGTTGACCGCGCTATCAGCATTGTTGAAAATGCGCTCGCCATTTATGGCGCGCCAATTTACGTTCGTCACGAAGTGGTGCACAACCGCTACGTGGTGGACAGTCTGCGTGAACGCGGCGCGATTTTTATCGAGCAGATCAGCGAAGTGCCGGACGGCGCGATCCTGATCTTCTCCGCGCACGGCGTCTCCCAGGCCGTCCGTAACGAAGCGAAAAGCCGCGAGCTCACGGTGTTCGACGCGACCTGTCCGTTAGTCACGAAAGTGCATATGGAAGTGGCGCGCGCCAGCCGTCGTGGTGAAGAATCCATTCTGATTGGCCATGCTGGCCACCCGGAAGTGGAAGGTACGATGGGGCAGTACAGCAACCCGAAAGGGGGCATGTACCTCGTTGAGTCGCCGGAAGATGTGCTGAAGCTGGCGGTGAAAGACGAAAGCAAGCTGTCGTTTATGACCCAGACTACGCTCTCGGTGGACGATACCTCCGACGTCATTGATGCCTTACGCCAGCGCTTCCCGAAAATCGTTGGTCCGCGCAAAGACGATATCTGCTACGCCACCACGAACCGCCAGGAAGCCGTGCGATCGCTCGCCCAGCAGGCCGACGTGGTGCTGGTGGTCGGCTCGAAAAACTCGTCCAACTCCAACCGTCTGGCCGAACTGGCGCAGCGGATGGGCAAAGCGGCCTATCTGATTGACGATGCGGCGGACATCCAGGAAGCTTGGGTGAAAGATGCCGCCTGTGTCGGCGTGACCGCCGGAGCTTCCGCGCCGGATATTCTGGTGCAGAACGTGATTGCCCGCCTGCAATCGCTGGGCGGCGGCGAAGCCATCACCCTTGAAGGTCGCGAAGAGAATATTGTTTTCGAAGTTCCGCGCGAACTGCGTGTGGATGTTCGTGAAGTCGAATAAATTATTTCTCCCGCGAATGTGAAAAAATGCCAGGCTTAACGTCTGGCATTTTTTTAGGGAGAAATCATGCGTCTACCTATTTTTCTGGATACCGATCCCGGTATTGATGATGCGGCGGCGATTGCCGCTGCGCTGTTTGCCCCGGAGCTGGATCTTCAACTGATGACCACCGTTGCCGGCAACGTTTCGGTCGAAAAAACCACCCGTAACGGCTTACAGCTCCTGCATTTCTGGGACGCCGATGTTCCACTTGCACAAGGGGCCGCCGCGCCGCTGGTGCGTCCGTTACGTGACGCCGCCTCGGTTCACGGCGAGTCGGGCATGGAAGGCTACGACTTTGTTGAGCACAACCGTCAGCCGCTGGCCAAACCGGCGTTCCAGGCGATCCGTGATGCGCTGATGCATGCGCCGCAGCCGATTACGCTGGTGGCTATCGGGCCACTCACCAATATTGCGCTGCTGCTGACTCAGTATCCGGAGTGTCGTTTCAATATCCGTCGCCTGGTGATCATGGGCGGCTCCGCCGGGCGCGGTAACTTTACGCCCAACGCCGAGTTCAATATCGCTATCGACCCGGAAGCCGCGGCGCTGGTGTTCCGCAGCGGTCTGGAGATTGTGATGTGTGGGCTGGATGTCACCAATCAGGCCGTGTTGACGCCGGAGTATCTGTCTACGCTTCCCGCGCTCAATAAGACCGGCAGCATGCTTCACGCGTTGTTCAGCCACTATCGTAGCGGCAGTATGCAGAGCGGCCTGCGGATGCACGACCTCTGCGCCATTGCCTGGCTGGTCCGTCCGGACCTGTTTACGCTGCACAGCTGCTTTGTGGCGGTGGAAACCCAGGGGCAATACACCGCTGGCACCACGGTGGTGGATATTGAAGGGCGTCTGGGGCAGCCCGCCAACGCGCAGGTGGCGCTGGATCTTGATGTGGATGGTTTTCGTCAGTGGGTAGCTGAGGTATTCGCCCGCGCACCGTAATCAGGTGTGTAGCGGTACCTTCTCGCTGAGATAGTCAATCATCGCCCGCATTCTGGCGGGCATATGTTGATTGCGCGTCCACAGCAGCCACAGCTCGCCGCTGTAGTCGCTAATAAATTCCCATTCTGGCAGGACCTGGACGATCTCTCCGCTCGCAAGTGCTTCGCGGGCGGTAAAGAGCGGCAGGCTGCCGATTCCCAGATCATTTTTTACCGCATCCAGACGTACGCCAGTGTGGTTGGCGGCGTAACGGCCATGAGTTTGAATGGTCTCCACGCGTTCACCGCGGCGAAACTTCCAGCGCGAATCCGCAGGGGTCTCGCCAAGGCTGATACAGCTATGGCCGCGCAGTGCCTGCGGGTGTTCTGGCGTACCGTGCTCGCGTAGGTACGCGGGGGTAGCGCATATCACATGGCTAACCGGCATCAGCGGTTTCCCGTACAAGCCGGGGGAGGGAGACTGACTGATGCGCAGCGCAAGGTCGACGCCGTCGTCGATTAAATCCATATAGCGGTCTTCCAGCCGCAGACAGACGTCCACCTGCGGGTAGCGGGCAAAGAATTCGGCCATCAGAGGGTGAATAACAAACCGTCCCACCGCCTTGGGCACGCTGAGGGTCAGCTTACCTTGCGCGATGCTTTGTCGGCTGCTGCCTGAGTCGACGGCCATTTGTGCCGCATGCAGCATTTCCTGCGCGTGTGCATATACTATTTTGCCCGTTTCGCTGAGCGCCAGCTTGCGCGTCGTACGATGTAACAGTTTGCTGCCCAGCGCCTTCTCAAGGCGTGAAACGCTGCGGCTAATAGCGGAAGGCGTAGCGCCCGAGGCTTTGGCGGCGGCGGAAAAGCTCCCGTGGTCGATAATCAACACAAAGGTGGCAAGGTCGGGAAGAAGGTTAGGGTTCATTTGTGCGTACCAGGCAAAGATGCATTGAACCAGCGCAGGATTATCGCTGCCAGTAAAGTGAATATACTCTCCCCATCAAGAGGAGAGCAATCATGACCGAACGTCTTTATTACACCTGCGATAATACTGAAGGCCCGGCTAACTTACTGAGCTGCTCGGCTGAGCCGGATGGACGGTATGCGGTGGCACTGGATAGAACCCTTTTTCACCCGCAAGGCGGCGGACAGCCCGCGGACGCGGGCTGGATTGATGAGATCCCCGTCGAGACGGTGATCGCGCGTGATGACGACGTGCTACATATCGTAGCAACACCGATTGAGCCTGGCGTAGTCAAGTTGAGGGTTGATGCGTCACAGCGTCAGCTGCATGCGCGGCTGCACTCTGCGGGGCATCTTATCGGCCTGGCGGGTACAGAGTACGGATGGCAACCGGTGAAAGCGCACCACTGGCCTGGCGAAGGGCGCATTACGTTTTCCGCAAAAGGTAGCAGTTCGCTGCCGGATTGTGCCTCGCTGCTAGCGAAAATCAGCGCCTGGCAGGCGGAGGATCTTCCTCGCCGGGTGACATTCGACGGCGGTTTGCGCGAAGTCGGGTTTGGTGAGCTTCCCGCTTACCCTTGCGGCGGGACGCATGTTGCGCGTTTATCCGACATTGGGCAGGTGACGATTACCCAGGTGAAGATGAAAAAAGGGCAGATGATCGTTAACTACACGCTTGTGTCGTAAAACCGGGCTTGCGAAAGTCGCTATGCAGATTGGCTGTATTTTGTTCGGTTTTCCCGTCGTTTTCCCATCGGCTTACCGCTTACTGAGCGAGTTTGACTTCTTTCCTTTGCTGCGGCAATGATTCATCCTGCGGGATGAATCATGTCTTTTACTGATATTCCCCTCTGTTTATCATTAAATTCTAATTATGGGTGTTTTCAGCTAGCGACCTCCGGGCACGCTGGTTACTCTGAAAACGATTTACGCAATTTTTACAAAAGAGAATAGCTATGCATGAAGCACAAATCCGCGTCGCCATTGCCGGCGCCGGCGGCCGCATGGGACGGCAGTTAATCCAGGCCGCCATGGCGATGGAAGGTGTTCAGCTGGGTGCCGCGCTGGAGCGCGAAGGCTCTTCCTTGCTGGGCAGCGATGCTGGCGAACTGGCGGGGGCGGGAAAGTCCGGCGTGACCGTTCAAAGCAGCCTTGAGGCGGTAAAAGATGATTTTGACGTGTTCATCGATTTTACCCGTCCGGAAGGTTCGTTGACGCATCTGGCGTTTTGCCGGCAGCAGGGTAAAGGGATGGTGATTGGTACTACCGGCTTTGACGATGCTGGTAAACAAGCCATTCGCGAGGCGTCACAAGAGATTGCGATCGTTTTCGCCGCAAACTTTAGCGTCGGCGTTAACGTCATGCTCAAGCTGCTGGAGAAAGCCGCGAAGGTAATGGGCGACTACACCGATATTGAAATTATTGAAGCGCACCACCGCCATAAAGTGGATGCACCGTCGGGTACGGCGCTGGCAATGGGCGAGGCGATCGCCGGGGCGCTGGATAAAGATCTGAAGGACTGCGCGGTCTACTCGCGTGAAGGTTATACCGGTGAACGCGTGCCGGGCACGATTGGTTTTGCGACCGTACGCGCGGGCGACATTGTCGGCGAACACACCGCCATGTTTGCCGATATTGGCGAGCGTGTGGAGATAACGCATAAGGCTTCCAGCCGCATGACGTTTGCTAACGGAGCGGTAAGATCGGCATTGTGGCTTAAGTCGAAGAAAAACGGTCTTTTTGATATGCGTGATGTGCTTAATTTGAATGAACTATAAGTATTTATTACCCATCGTGATGTGGTTATTGTAGTCATAATTACTTGATTACACAGGGCAATATTTTATTGCCCTTTATTTTATCTTATTTTTGTTTCTTTTGTATTAAAATGCTTATTTTTATAAGATATCTACCTTAAAAGTGTTGGTTAAATGTAAATTTTGACCATCTGGTCTACTTTTTAAGGCGTCATCTCATCATTTTACAGTCTTTCCGCTCCGCAAGCGTTTTCTCCCATGAGTTAGTTGATCTTTTTGATGCCTGGAGGCGGCTTGATTCGCCAGTGGCGCAAAATAATAATAAAAATTGCCCTTTGAGGTAGACTTTTGCCGAGGCTGTCACTAGAATGCCGCCGTTTGCCAGAAATTCATCGGTAAGCAGATTTGCATTGATTTGTGCCGTTGTTATGAATTAATATGCAAATAAATCGAGTAAATATTCTCTGGAGGGTGTTTTGATTAAGTCAGCGCTATTGGTTCTGGAAGACGGAACCCAGTTTCACGGTCGGGCCATAGGGGCAACAGGTTCGGCGGTTGGGGAAGTCGTTTTCAATACTTCAATGACCGGTTATCAAGAAATCCTCACTGATCCTTCCTATTCTCGCCAAATCGTCACTCTTACTTATCCCCATATTGGTAATGTCGGCACCAATGCCGCCGATGAAGAGTCCTCTCAGGTTCACGCTCAGGGTCTGGTTATTCGCGACCTGCCGCTGATTGCCAGCAACTATCGCAATACTGAAGACCTCTCTTCTTACCTGAAACGCCATAACATCGTGGCGATTGCCGATATCGATACCCGTAAGCTGACGCGACTGCTGCGCGAGAAGGGCGCTCAGAACGGCTGCATCATCGCAGGCGATAATCTGGATGCTACGCTGGCCTTAGAAAAAGCCAAAGCGTTCCCGGGCTTAAATGGGATGGACCTGGCAAAAGAAGTGACCACGGCTGAATCCTACAGCTGGACGCAGGGTAGCTGGACGCTGGCGGGTGACCTGCCGGAAGCCAAGTCCGCAGAAGAGCTGCCGTTCCACGTGGTGGCCTACGATTTTGGCGCCAAGCGCAACATCCTGCGCATGCTGGTTGAACGCGGCTGCCGCCTGACCGTGGTACCGGCGAAAACCTCCGCTGAAGAAGTGCTGGCGATGAATCCGGACGGCGTGTTCCTGTCTAACGGCCCTGGCGACCCGGCACCGTGCGACTACGCCATCGACGCGATTGAGAAATTCCTCCAGACCGACATTCCGGTATTTGGCATCTGCCTCGGCCATCAGCTGCTGGCGCTGGCGAGCGGTGCGAAGACCATCAAGATGAAATTTGGTCACCACGGTGGTAACCACCCGGTGAAAGACATGGATAAGAATGTGGTGATGATCACCGCGCAGAACCACGGCTTTGCAGTTGATGAAGACTCGCTGCCAGCCAACCTGCGCGTGACCCACAAATCCCTGTTCGACGGTACCCTGCAAGGGATTCACCGTACCGATAAACCGGCGTTCAGCTTCCAGGGCCACCCAGAGGCGAGCCCAGGCCCGCACGATGCGGCGCCGCTGTTCGACCACTTTATCGAGCTTATTGAGCAATACCGTCAGTCCGCGAAATAATCAGGAGTAATAAGAGCCATGCCAAAACGTACAGACATAAAAAGTATCCTGATTCTGGGCGCGGGCCCGATTGTTATCGGTCAGGCGTGTGAGTTTGACTACTCCGGCGCCCAGGCGTGTAAAGCGCTGCGCGAAGAGGGCTACCGCGTCATTCTGGTGAACTCTAACCCGGCCACCATCATGACCGACCCGGAAATGGCCGATGCGACCTACATCGAGCCGATTAACTGGGAAGTGGTACGCAAAATCATCGAAAAAGAGCGCCCGGATGCGGTGCTGCCGACCATGGGCGGCCAGACGGCGCTGAACTGTGCGCTGGAGCTGGAGCGTCAGGGCGTGCTGGAAGAGTTCGGCGTAACCATGATTGGCGCCACCGCCGATGCGATTGATAAAGCAGAAGACCGTCGTCGCTTCGATGTAGCAATGAAGAAAATCGGCCTCGACACCGCGCGTTCCGGTATCGCGCACACTATGGAAGAAGCGCTGGCGGTTGCCGCTGATGTGGGCTTCCCGTGCATCATCCGGCCTAGCTTTACCATGGGCGGCACCGGCGGCGGTATCGCTTACAACCGTGAAGAGTTCGAAGAAATCTGCGAACGCGGTCTGGACCTCTCGCCAACCAACGAGCTGCTGATTGATGAGTCGCTGATCGGCTGGAAAGAGTACGAGATGGAAGTGGTGCGTGATAAAAACGACAACTGCATCATCGTCTGCTCTATCGAAAACTTCGACGCGATGGGCATCCATACCGGTGACTCCATCACCGTAGCACCGGCCCAGACGCTGACCGACAAAGAATATCAAATCATGCGTAACGCCTCGATGGCGGTACTGCGTGAAATCGGCGTTGAAACCGGCGGTTCTAACGTCCAGTTCTCGGTGAACCCGAAAGACGGCCGCCTGATTGTTATCGAAATGAACCCGCGCGTCTCCCGCTCCTCGGCGCTGGCCTCCAAAGCTACCGGCTTCCCGATTGCCAAAGTGGCAGCGAAACTGGCGGTGGGTTACACCCTCGACGAACTGATGAACGACATCACCGGCGGCCGTACGCCGGCCTCCTTCGAGCCGTCTATCGACTACGTTGTCACCAAGATTCCACGCTTCAACTTCGAGAAATTCGCTGGCGCTAACGACCGTCTGACCACCCAGATGAAATCCGTCGGTGAAGTGATGGCGATTGGCCGTACCCAGCAGGAATCCCTGCAAAAAGCGCTGCGCGGCCTGGAAGTGGGTGCCACCGGTTTCGACCCGAAAGTGAGCCTCGACGACCCGGAAGCGCTGACCAAAATCCGCCGCGAGCTGAAAGACGCTGGCGCTGAGCGTATCTGGTACATCGCCGATGCCTTCCGTGCTGGCCTGTCCGTCGATGGCGTGTTCAACCTGACCAACATCGACCGCTGGTTCCTGGTGCAGATTGAAGAGCTGGTGCGTCTGGAAGAGAAAGTGGCGGAAGTGGGCATCAACGGCCTCGACGCTGACTTCCTGTGCCACCTGAAACGCAAAGGCTTTGCCGATGCGCGTCTGGCAAAACTGGCGGGCGTGCGCGAAGCGGAAATCCGCAAGCTGCGTGACCAGTACAACCTGCACCCGGTCTACAAGCGCGTGGATACCTGCGCGGCGGAATTCGCCACCGATACCGCCTACATGTACTCCACCTATGAAGAAGAGTGCGAATCTAACCCGTCCGTTGACCGCGATAAAATCATGGTCCTCGGCGGCGGCCCGAACCGTATCGGTCAGGGTATCGAATTCGACTACTGCTGCGTACACGCCTCGCTGGCGCTGCGCGAAGACGGTTACGAGACCATCATGGTCAACTGTAACCCGGAAACCGTCTCCACCGACTACGACACCTCAGACCGTCTGTACTTCGAGCCGGTCACGCTGGAAGACGTGCTGGAAATCGTGCGCATCGAGAAGCCGAAGGGCGTTATCGTGCAGTACGGCGGCCAGACCCCGCTGAAGCTGGCGCGTGAACTGGAAGCCGCAGGCGTACCGGTTATCGGCACCAGCCCGGACGCCATCGACCGCGCGGAAGACCGTGAACGCTTCCAGCACGCGGTTGACCGTCTGAAGCTGAAGCAGCCGGCGAACGCCACCGTCACCGCCATTGAACAAGCGGTTGAGAAGGCGAAAGAGATTGGTTACCCGCTGGTGGTGCGCCCATCCTACGTACTGGGCGGCCGCGCGATGGAAATCGTCTACGACGAAGCCGACCTGCGTCGCTACTTCCAGACTGCGGTCAGCGTGTCTAACGATGCGCCGGTGCTGCTTGACCGCTTCCTCGACGACGCTATCGAAGTTGACGTTGACGCCATCTGCGACGGCGAAATGGTGCTGATTGGCGGCATCATGGAGCACATCGAGCAGGCGGGCGTGCACTCCGGTGACTCCGCCTGTTCTCTGCCAGCCTACACCCTGAGCCAGGAGATTCAGGACGTGATGCGCCAGCAGGTGCAGAAGCTGGCCTTCGAGCTGCAGGTTCGCGGCCTGATGAACGTCCAGTTCGCGGTGAAAGACAACGAAGTCTATCTGATTGAAGTCAACCCGCGTGCGGCGCGTACCGTACCGTTCGTCTCCAAAGCCACCGGCGTACCGCTGGCGAAAGTGGCGGCGCGCGTGATGGCCGGTAAGACGCTGGCGCAGCAGGGCGTGACCAAAGAGATCATCCCGCCGTACTACTCGGTGAAAGAAGTGGTGCTGCCGTTCAACAAATTCCCGGGCGTTGACCCGCTGTTAGGGCCAGAAATGCGCTCTACCGGGGAAGTGATGGGCGTGGGCCGTACCTTCGCGGAAGCGTTCGCCAAGGCGCAGCTGGGCAGCAACTCCACGATGAAGAAACAGGGCCGTGCGCTGCTCTCCGTTCGCGAAGGCGACAAAGAACGCGTGGTGGACCTGGCCGCTAAGCTGCTGAAACAAGGCTTCGAGCTGGATGCCACCCACGGTACCGCGATTGTGCTGGGCGAAGCCGGTATCAACCCGCGTCTGGTGAATAAGGTGCATGAAGGTCGTCCGCACATTCAGGACCGTATCAAGAATGGCGAATATACCTACATCATCAACACCACCGCAGGTCGTCAGGCGATTGAAGACTCCAAGCTGATTCGCCGCAGCGCGCTGCAGTACAAAGTGCACTACGACACCACCCTGAACGGCGGTTTCGCTACGGCGATGGCGCTGAATGCAGATGCCAAAGAGAAAGTGACCTCTGTACAGGAAATGCACGCACAGATTAAAAAATAAGTGCAAGCAACCAAAAACGCCGGGCATCTGCCCGGCGTTTTTGGTTTTGTAGCCCGGCGGCGCTTCGCTTGGCCGGGCTACATTTATTGTTCGGCTATGGGGGACGTTGCGACCGCCTGCTGCGACTTGCTGGCCTGCTCCTCGCGATATTTCAAATTATCCCAGATGCGGAAGAACGGGTAATACATCACCAGCGAAATCCCGAGGTTGACGATTTGCAGCACCGAGCCGGAAATATGCCCGCCGGTCGCCAGATAACCGCTGACCACAATCGGTGTGGTGAACGGCAGCGCAATGCCCGCCGGTTTGGCGACTAAACCGGTGGTCATCGCCACGTAGGAGACAATCACCAGCACCACTGGCGTAAGGATAAACGGCACCACCAGATACGGGTTCATCACGATCGGAATGCCAAACACCATCGGTTCGCTGATGTTAAACAGGCTGCCCGGCGCGGCAATTTTACCCAGCTGTTTCATCTGCACGCTGCGGCTGCGTAAGATCATAAAGATAACCAGCCCTAACAGCGCCCCGGTACCGCCCGGCGCAATCCACAGGTCGTAGAACTGCTGGGTGATAATGTGGGGAATCGGCAGGCCGTTCTGGAACGCTTCCAGGTTTTCGGACATATTGCTCAGCCAGACCGGGCGGATAAACACCAGTACGATGGTGTCGCCGTGCAGACCCAGCATCCACAGAATGCCAATCAGCAGCACTGAAATAATCATCCCCGGCAGCGAGCCGCCGACGTGGCTCATCGGAATACCGACCAGCTCGGTGATCATGGTATTGATATCGCCAAACGGCGTCGCTTCAACCAGCAGACGCAGCGCCAGCACCACTGCCAGCACGCAGAAACCCGGGACCAGCGCGAGGAACGATTTTGCCACCGCCGGCGGTACGCCTTCCGGCATGCGGATGACCAGGTTGCGGTCGTTAACGAAGCGGTAGATTTCGGTGGAGAGCAGGGCAATCAGAATTGCCACGAACAGCCCCTGACTGCCAATCTGCCCCATAGGCATGACGCCTTTGACCAGCTGCGCCACGTCGCTACCCGCCGGGGTAAACATGATGTGCTGTGGAATGGTCATCACGAAGGCCACCAGGGAGACAGCCCCGGCGGTCAGCGGGTCGAGGGTGCGGTACTTCTCCGCCAGACGGTAGGCGATACCGAAGCTGGAGATCAGCGCCATGATGTCGTAGGTCGCTTTCACCGGATAGAGCACCTTTTCCTGCCACGTTGGGCCGAAGAGCTCGGTCATCAGCGTACCGTAGCCCGGCACCGGCAGATAGGCGAAGATCAGGAAGAACGAGCCTATCAACATAAACGGCATGTTCAGGATGATCCCGTCACGCACCGAAAGCACATGTTTTTGTCCGGCGATTTTGAGCGCGGTCGGTAAAACGTATTTATCTATTATCGACTTATTCACAGACACCCCCTGCCCGGCGCAGACGTTGCCGACCGGGCTATTGTTGTATTTATTGTTGGCTGAACTGCGGCAGCCACGCTTTATTGATGGTGAGCACTTCATCGACCAGCGCCGACGCCAGATTCACATCGGCGACCAGCGGGTTGGCAACCAACGCCAGCAGCGCTTTTTGCTTGTCACCGTGCACGGCGGCATCGATGGTCAGACGCTCAAAATCCTTGACCTGCTGGGTCAGGCCGTTCATCAGCGGCGGCAGTTTGCCAAAGGCCAGCGGATGCGCGCCCAGCGCATCAATCAGGCAATTGGTCTCTATCACCGCGTCGTCCGGCAGTCCTTGAATGGCACCGTTATTGGCGGTATTTACCACCATTTCAATGCCAAGATTGTTGTGCAGCGCGTTAATCAACTGCACCGCCACTTCGGAGTAGAACGAACCGCCGCGCTGGCTCAGCTCCTCTGGTTTCTTGTCCAGATTCGGGTCGGCATACAGCTTGAACAGCGACGCTTCGACCTTCATCACCTGCTCGGCGCGAGTGCCTTTGCTGTCGGCATCCGCCAGTTCGTCCTCCAGCATGGTGCGGGTCTGCCAGAAATAGCGGTGATACGGGCAGGGAATGGCGCGCAGCGCGCGCAGTAGCTCCGGTGGCCACGGAATGGCCTTGATGTTGTTCATCGACAGCTGCTCGCCGTCGCACAGCATCTCGATAACCTCGTCGGTCGCATCGCGGCCCGCCGCCAGCACCTGATGTACCCAGACCATATGGTTCAGGCCGGCAAAGCGCAGCGAGACGTCCCCATAAGGCAGCTTGAGCATATCGGCAATCATGTGGTGCATGGTCACCGGCACGTTGCACAGGCCAATGATCTTTGCCTTGCTGTGGCGCGACACCGCTTCTGTGACAATGCCTGCCGGATTGGTAAAGTTGATAATCCACGCATCCGGTGCCAGACGTTCGACGCGTCTGGCGATATCCAGCATCACCGGAATGGTGCGCAGCGCCTTGGCGAAGCCGCCAACGCCGGTGGTTTCCTGGCCCAGCAGTTTATGGCTCAGGCCCAGACGCTCATCGGCGGCGCGGGCCGGTAACTGACCCACACGCAACTGGGTGAGCACAAAACTTGAGCCTTTGATGGCGTCGTCCGCATCGAAGTGAACCGAGACTTTTACCGCCTCCAGCCCGTTGCGATCGAGCATACGACGGGAGAGCGCCGCGATAATTTCAACTTTTTCGCGGCCCGCTTCGACATCAACCAGCGCCAGTTCCGCCATTGGCAGGGAAGCATGACGCGCAATTAATCCTTCAACCAGTTCCGGGGTGTAGCTGCTGCCCCCGCCAATCACGGTAATTTTCATCGCTTTCTCCTGGGCCTCAGGCCATCAGTTGGATCGCTTTATCGAGTACGCGATCGCCGCGCATGGTGCCGTAGTCCATCATGTCGATCACTTCAACCGGTTTACCCAGCGGCGCAGACAGTTCGCGCAGGCGAGAGAGTTCGAACTGCACCTGAGGGCCCAGCAGCACCACATCCGCCTGCGGCAGCATGCTTTCTATCTCGGCAACCGGATAGGCGTTGATCTCCACCGCCAGCGCGCGTTTTTCCGCTTCGGCACGCATCTTCTGCACCAGCATGCTGGTGGACATTCCGGCGGCGCAGCACAACATGATCTTTTTCATGACAATATTTCCCTCGTTTGAAAACATATTTCACACATTAGCGGTTTTACGTAGCATGTATGAAAATTATTTTCATGAGTGTGATCGGCGTTAAAATATTGCTTTACGGCATGTCAGAGGGGTAGAAATGTGATCGCGATAAGATAAATGAATCTTTACCGCCGTTAATCGCATAACGTGTCGCCCTTCGGCTGAATGAATTGAAAAATAATTTCAATAAATTATGATGTTTTTAATGAGCTGCACATGAGGACACTCTGGTTATGGATATTGTTTATCAGCTGGTGCATGGGTTATCCGGACTGCCTGCGCAGGAATCCCGGCTGGCGCGCTTTTTCCTCGATAATTTTGCCCAGATCCCCGAGGCGACGATTGAAGAGCTGGCAGCAAAGGCTGGCGTCAGCCCGGCGACGCTGCAACACTTTTCGCGCAGCATTGGCTGCGCGGATATCAATGACTTTATTGGCCAGGTGCGCCATCAGCAGCAGGAGAGCCGCTTGAATAAAACGGCTGCCCCCATGCTGGGCGATGCGGCATGGATGGATCCGCATACTCTGCAACAGTTGGCGAAAAATGCGGGCGTCGGTAGCGATGTGCTGGACCGTTTTTCTCACTCGATTGGCCGCGACAGCAATGAGGATATCCTCAGCCTGATCCGTCAGCGGTTGCAGGATTTCAGCCAGCAGGAATCGCGCGTGGCGCAGACTATCCTCAGCGATGTCGCCTTTGCCGCCTCGGCCACCATTGACCAGTTGGCAACGGCGGCGGGCGTCAGCCCGGCGACCATCACCCGTTTTGCCCGTGCGGCGGGCTGTGACGACATTCGCGATCTGCGCATGAAGCTGGCGCAGGCCAGCGCGCCGGTGGCGGCGGGCGATCTGCCAGGGCCGTGGCGCGAAAGGCTCAGCCAAATCCAGCATTCGTTGAATGCCCAGCTCAGCGAACTTTCGTCCACAGAGGTTGAACGTGCCGCGGGTCTGCTAAAACAGGCCCGTGCGGTGCATATCTTTAGCGCCAGCACCGCCGACAGCCCATTTGCCAGCCTGCTGCAGTATCGGTTGCTGACGCTCGGCTATCCGGCCAACGTCTGCCAGGATCCGGCGCTAATGGGCATTACCGCCTCAATGCTGGGGGCGGGGCAGGTGCTGGTGGTGTTTGCCGGTAGTCCGGCGGGTAACGCGTTAGCGGCGGCCGTGCATCAGGCACGCTGGGCAGGGGCGGAGATCGTCATCATCGGGCAGCAGGAAAGCGCACTGAGTCACCCACAAAACGTGACGCTACCGCTCAACGATCCGCGTTACGGAGCGCTGTTGGTGATGGATTTGCTCTGCGATGCAATGGCCCAATAGGGTCACCCCGGCGTTGGCGTTTACACGCCTCGTCCGGGCATGCTCCGGGTTCAGAACCCCGTTTCCAGCGTTTCCAGCACGTTGTAGTCCTCATCAACCAGCAGCAACGCTTTCCACTTATCGAACGTCAGGCAAGGGTGTGAAGTGGCAAAGATCAGAATGTCTCCCACCTTCACATCGGTACCTGGCGCAAGCTTCAGCATCGCGTGCTGATCCATAATGCCGGTAGCTTCGATGCTGTGCGCTGCCAGCGGGAGCGCCTTACCGTCGCGATAGTGGGCGATAGGCTGCGGTAATCCTGCGTCAAACGCGCTATCGCGTTTGCCGAAATTGACGATCGCACGATCGCTTTCCGGCACCGATTGCACCATGGCCACCAGTTCCAGCGCGGAAGCCAGATCGCCGCCGAGATCGCAGGCGGTCTGGTCGCGCGCCAGAATGTCATTCTGCGCTTGTTGGTAGATGCCGGCATCGTGCGTGATGTAGCAGCCTGGGCGAATCACGACCCGGCAGTTCGCCGGTTTAGCGACAGACAGCCACACGTTGCACACCACGTCATACCAGACCGACCCGGCGCCAGTCAGGATAAATTCCCCGTCGACATGGCGTTCAAGCTGGCAGGCAAGCGCCGCGGCATCGCGCAGCAGTGCTTCAACCTTCGGCTGTGGGTTGTCGCCGTGCAGCACGCCTTCATACAGCTCCAACCCACGCAGACGAATCGCCGGAAGCGACGAAATCTCCCCGGCGAGCGTCAGCGCTTGTTCAGCAGTGCGGCAGCCGCAGCGTCCGCCAGGCACGCCCAGCTCCAGCAGAATATTCAGGGTTTGGTTTTTCGCGGCGAAAAAGGCGGAGAGGGCGCGTGCGTTATCGAGGCTATCGACACAGCAGAAGTACTCAACTTCCGGGTATGCGCTTTGCAGTTCGGCAATTAACTGCATATTGGCTTTGCCGACCAACTGATTGACCATCAGCACGCGGCGAATTCCGCTCGCCATCGCGACGCTGGCCTGCCATGCGCTACCGACGCCAATTGCCCAGGCTCCCGCCTGCTGCTGTTGCTGAAAAATCCACGGCGTCATGGAGGTTTTTCCGTGCGGCGCCAGCGACACGCCGCGCGTGTCGGCATAGCGTTGCATCCAGTGAATATTGTTTTCTAGTGCCGCTTTTTTGATGACGGCGGCAGGCAGGCAGACGTCTTCGTTAAGGAGAATCGCCGGGGTGAATAGCGGGGCGGATTTGTGGGGGGCGAGGGTATTATTTTGGTATTTCATAACATTATTCCTTCGTAATCGGATTTTGTATCATCGCTTTGCTTGCATTTAACTTGTTGTAAATAATGGTTATTTATATAAGTTATAATATTTAATGAATTAAAGTATCATAATGCCATGTTGGTTTTGCGTAGTCTTTCACTGTTTTCTGTGCTTGTAAATGGTCAAATTTGAGCCAGAAAACGACGGGAGTAAAGAAGCGATGCAGTTTGATTATCTGTTCAGGAATGTCACGGTGATTGATGGTAGCGGTGGCCCGCAGTATCGCGCCGACGTGGCGGTGAAGGGCGACCGTATTGCGGAAATCGCGCCTGCCATTCACGGTGAGGCGCTGCACGACATTGACGGCCACGGGCGTGTGCTCGCGCCTGGGTTTATCGACGTACACACCCACGATGATATCAACGTGATTCGCATGCCGGAGTACCTGCCCAAAATCAGCCAGGGCGTGACTACGGTGATTGTCGGCAACTGCGGGATCAGCGCGGCCTCGGCCAGCATCAAAGGTGAGGTGCCGGATCCAATGAATCTGCTCGGCGAAGCGGCGCACTTTATCTACCCGACGGTCGATGATTATGCACGGGCGGTAACCGAGGCACGCCCGGCGGTGAACGTCGGCACGCTGATTGGCCATACTGCGCTGCGTAATAATCATATGGACAACCTGTTCCGCCCGGCGAACGACGATGAAATTCAGGCCATGCGCGCGCAACTGCGTCTGGCGCTGGCACAGGGAGCCCTTGGGCTGAGCACCGGTTTGGCTTACGCGTCGGCATTCCAGTCAACAACCGAAGAAGTGATGGCGCTGGCTGAAGAGCTGGCGGCAGGCAACGGTATTTATACCACTCACCTGCGCTCGGAGTTTGAGCCGATTCTCAAGGCGCTCGACGAGGCGTTTCGCGTCGGTCGCCACGGTAAGGTGCCGGTGGTGGTTTCGCATCATAAATGTGCGGGTGCCAACAACTGGGGGCGGACGGTGGAGACGCTGAAACTGTTCGATGCGGTGCGTCAGCAGCAGGATGTCTCCTGCGACTGTTATCCGTACTCCGCCAGTTCGTCGACGCTGGACATGAAACAGATCACGGCGGATTTCGACATCGTTATCACCTGGTCCACGCCGCACCCGGAAATGGCGGGGCAGTCGTTAAAACAGATTGCCGAAAGCTGGTCGCTGACCCTGGAAGAAGCGGGCCAGAAGCTGATGCCTGCCGGGGCGATTTACTACAACATGGATGAGCAGGACGTGCGTCGCGTGTTGCGCTACCCGCTGACGATGGTCGGTTCAGACGGCCTGCCGAACGATCCGATGCCGCATCCGCGTCTTTGGGGCGCTTTCCCACGCGTGCTGGGCCACTACAGCCGCGACGAAAAACTCTTTCCGCTAACCACGGCTGTCCACAAAATGACCGGTATGTCCGCGGCGCGTTTCCAGCTTGCCGAACGCGGGCTGGTGAAGTGTGGCTACTTTGCCGATCTGGTGCTGTTTAACCCGGATACTATCCGCGATGTGGCGAGCTTCAGCGACCCACAGCGCCCGGCCGCTGGCATTGAGGCGGTGATGGTCAACGGCGTGATGAGCTATGGTCAGAATAACAACGTTATCGGGCGTGCCGGGCGATTCTTACGCCGATAGGCCGCCAAAAATAAAGGAGCAACAATGAGCATTAAACGTTATGGCGTGGGCGGCAGTACCGGCACCGGCGGGCAGCATCTGCCGTTTGCAAAAGCGGTGGAAGCGGGCGGCTGGCTGTACGTCTCCGGGCAAACGCCGATGAAGGATGGCGAAGTGGTGGAAGGCGGTATCGTCGAGCAGTCGCGTCTGGCGATTCAGAACTGCGTGGACATTATGCAGGAGGCGGGATATACGCTGGCTGACGTGGTGCACGTGAAGGTTTATCTTACCGATGCGCGTTACTTCCAGTCGTTCAACAAGGTGTTCCGCGAATTTTTTGCCGACCACCCGCCAGCGCGGGTGTGCTGCGTGGCGGATCTGGTGGTGGACTGTAAGGTTGAGGTGGATTTGACCTGTTACAACGCGGAGCGGGTGAAGTAATTTGCGGGGTGTTGCGAGTTTTACCCTCACCCCGGCCCTCTCCCTGGAAGGGAGAGGGAGAAAAGCGTGCCCATGTTGAGCGCCGAAGCTCCAAACCGTGCATTCGTTCCCCTCTCCCCTCCGGGGAGAAGGTTAGAGAGAGGGAGAAAAGCGCGCCCATTTTGAGCGCTGAAGCCCCAAACCGCACATTCGGTCCCCTCTCCCCCTAGGGGAGAGGGTTAGGGTGAGGGGAAAACCCGGACTAATCGCCCAGCGGCTGCCGATCAACCCCGCCCCGATGGCTATCCAGCGCCAGCTTAATCCGGCGCAGCCGGTTCTTGGTTTGCGTCTTATCCACCATCGCCAGCTCGGTCGCCAGCACGTCGACCATTGCCAGCATCGCATAGCGCGAAGTACTGGGCTTAAAGATATAGTCGTTTTCCCGCACGATTAGCGGCAGCACCACATCGGCATTGCTGGCCAGCGGTGTCCCCTCGGGCGTAATGGCAATGACTTTGGCCCCGTATTGACGGGCGATCGCCGCGCTTTCCACCACTTCCTGCGTGTAGCCGCCGAGGGATAGCGCCAGTACCACATCATTGGGCGCGACTGAGGAACACATCATCCGCACCAGTAGCCCGTCGCTTTGACTCACCACCGGTAACCCCAGTCGAAACAAGCGAAACTGCACTTCCTGTGCGCAAATGGTGGAGCCGCCGCCCATGCCGATAGCGAGGATCTGCCGCGCGCCGCTCAGCCACTCGACGGCACTGTTTAGCGTCGCGGGCTCCAGCGCCCGGCGGTTAATCTCCAGCACGTTGATGATCGTTTCGTAGATCCCTTGCACCCCTTCCAGATCCGGTACGTCGAGGATAAAACGCTGCCCAACCGCCAGCGACTGCGCCAGCTTCACCTTTAGCTCGCGCACATCCTTGCAACCAATGGCTCGGGCAAAGCGGGTGATCGATGCCTGGCTGGTTTCGGTCTGCCGCGCCATTTCGGCGATCGGCAGAGTGGTTGCGGCCTGAACGTCGTCGAGAATGAACTGTGCAATGCGCTTCTCGGTGGCGGTCAGCTCAACAAAACGGTCGGTAATGCAGGAAATGATGTCAATGGAAACGGACATGGTAAGCCCCTGAAAATGAATAGCCGGTACTTTGTACCATAGAAATCCTACGTCGCGGGTATCCGTGGGGTTCATTGTTGCGAGCAGGCGCAAGTTTCGGCCTTTCTGCCCCCGGCATAATAACCCGGTTTCTTTCCGCGATTATTAGTTAACTATGGGATGTGTATGGCTATTTTATTGTTTGATTGGGGCGGCACGTCGATTAAATACGGCGTATGGGAGCAGGATTCGCTGGTAGAAACCGCGTCGGTCAAAACGCCGGACAGCTGGGATAAAATGAAGGCGCAGCTGTTGGTGATTTTCCACGACTATCGCCAGCGTTATGCCATTCAGGGCGTGGCGGTCAGCGCGCCCGGCAACGTTGACCCGGAGCGCGGTGAGATTGGCGGGCTGAGCGCTATTCCGTATATCCATCGCTTCCCCATCGTTGAAGAGCTGACGGCGCTGTTCGGGCTACCGGTCAGTATTGAAAACGATGCCAATGCGGCGGGCATTGCCGAAGCGGCGATGGGAGCGGGGAAAGACTATCGTCATGTGCTGTTTATCATTGTCGGCTCCGGCGTTGGCGGCGCGATTGTGGAAGATAAGATCCTGCGCCGCGGCAGCCATCGCTATGCCGGAGAGTTTGGTCTGATGACGCTGGATAACGGACAAACTTTCAGCGAGCTGGGGACCGCAGTGGCGATGGCCAGACGCTATGCGCAACGCCTGTCGCTGCCGGTAGAGAGCGTCTCAGGGGCCGATGTTTTTCGCCTTGCCGAAGCGGGAGACCTTGTCGCTGGCGAAGAGGTTGAACGGTTTTATCACTGGATGGCGGTTGGGTTGCTGAATTTGCAGGTGTGCTATGACCCGGATTGTCTGGTGATCGGCGGGGGTATCTCCGCTAATGAGGCCATCTTTGCGGGTATTCAGGCTCGACTTCGGGCACTGGTGGCAGAAAAGCAGCTCACGGAATTTATGCCCACGCTGTTGCTCTGCCAGTATCGTAACGAGGCCAACCTGATCGGCGCTGCGGAGAGTTTCAGGCAGAAATTCGGCGAAAATCGCCGATAATGCCGCTTCGGAGCTTTCTGGTTTCCTTCCTGCATTCTGGCGGCTAACCTAAAATGGTTAGAGTGATAATGAATATTCGCTGAAAAGCAGGAGGGAAACATGATGCATTATAAATATAAACGACTGACCGCAGCGATTCTGACCGCGGGTGCGCTCTTTACCGTTGCTGGCTGTTCATCCAACCAGGCGCTGAAGACGACCGACGGCAAGACCATCGTAACCGACGGTAAACCTCAGGTTGATGAAGATACTGGTCTGGTGTCGTACAAAAATGCGGAAACCGGGCAAACTGAACAGATTAACCGTGACCAGGTTCGCTCAATGAATGAGCTGAATAACTAAACGTTATCCGTGGCCCCGCAGTTTCAATGCAGTGTGGGGCCAGCGTATAACGCTTATGGCGGCAGGTTCTCTGCCGCTTTCCTTTCAACAATGCCATCCCCCCATTTCTTGCTATTGCGTTAACAGGTCCTGTAAGTGTCATCATTATCTGTCTAAACTCAGCAATACAATAATGAAGTAAGACAGGCTAATCATGATTCTGATTGTTTATGCGCATCCTTATCCGCATCACTCGCATGCGAATAAACGGATGCTTGAGCAGGTAAGGACGCTTGACGGGGTGGAAATCCGTTCTCTCTATCACCTCTATCCGGATTTTAATATCGACGTTGCCGCCGAGCAGGAGGCGCTGTCTCGTGCCGATCTGATCATTTTGCAGCATCCGATGCAGTGGTACAGCACGCCACCGCTGCTTAAGCTGTGGCTGGATAAAGTGCTGGCGCACGGTTGGGCCTATGGCCACGGCGGCACGGCGCTGCACGGCAAAAGCGTGATGTGGGCGGTCACCACCGGAGGGGGCGAAAGCCATTTTGATATTGGTTCGCACCCGGGGTTTGAGGTTTTGGGCCAACCGCTGGAAGCCACTGCCGTCTACTGCGGCATGAAATGGCTGCCGCCGTTTGCCGTACACTGCACGTTTATCTGCGACGAAGAGACGCTACAGGTGCAGGCGCGCCACTATAAACAACGGCTGTTGGCCTGGCAGGAGGAGCACAATCATGGATAGCCATACGCTCATACAGGCGTTGATTTATCTCGGTTCGGCGGCGCTGATTGTGCCCATCGCCGTACGTCTGGGGCTCGGCTCGGTGCTGGGTTACCTGATTGCGGGCTGCATTATCGGCCCATGGGGACTGAGGCTGGTGACCGATGCGGAAGCTATTTTGCACTTTGCCGAAATTGGCGTGGTGCTGATGCTGTTTGTCATCGGCCTGGAGCTGGATCCGCAGCGGCTGTGGAAACTGCGCGCCTCGGTGTTTGGTGGCGGCCTGCTGCAAATGGTGTTGTGCGGGGCGCTTATCGGTGTGTTCTGCATCTTCCTTGGTCTGCGCTGGCAGGTAGCTGAGCTGATCGGCATGACGTTGGCGCTGTCGTCTACCGCCATTGCCATGCAGGCGATGAACGAACGTAACCTGACGGTGACGCAGGTTGGGCGTAGTGCTTTCGCGGTGCTGCTGTTCCAGGATATCGCCGCGATTCCGCTGGTGGCGATGATCCCGCTGCTGGCAAGCAGCGGCGAGTCGACCACCCTTGGCGCGTTTGCCTTTTCGGCGTTGAAGGTTGCTGGCGCGCTGGTGCTGGTGGTGGTGCTTGGGCGCTACGTGACGCGCCCGCTGCTGCGCTTTGTGGCGCGCTCCGGCCTGCGTGAAGTGTTCAGCGCCGTGGCCTTGTTCCTCGTCTTTGGCTTTGGTTTGTTGCTGGAAGAAGTGGGGCTGTCGATGGCGATGGGGGCGTTCCTCGCCGGGGTGCTGCTCGCCAGCTCCGAGTACCGCCATGCGCTGGAAAGTGATATCGAACCGTTTAAAGGCTTGCTGCTGGGGCTGTTCTTTATTGGCGTGGGAATGTCGATTGACTTCGGTACGCTCATCCACCATCCGCTGCGTATCATTACGCTGCTGGTTGGTTTTCTGGTGATCAAATCCGTGCTGCTGTGGCTGATTGCCAAACCGCTGCAGGTGCCGCGTTCGCAGCGTCTGTGGTTTGCGGCGCTGCTGGGGCAGGGCAGTGAATTTGCCTTCGTGGTCTTCGGTGCCGCCCAGATGGCGAATGTGCTGGATGCTGAATGGGCGAAGGCATTGACGCTGGCGGTTGCGCTGTCGATGGCGGCTACGCCGGTTCTTCTGGTGTTGTTGACGCGGCTGGAAAAACGCGCCAGTGCAGGCGATGCGCGTGAAGCGGATGAAATTGACGAAGAGCAGCCGCGGGTTATCATCGCTGGGTTTGGTCGTTTTGGTCAGATTGCCGGTCGTTTGCTGCTCTCCAGCGGGGTTAAAATGGTGGTCCTCGATCACGACCCGGACCATGTCGACACGCTGCGTAAATTCGACATGAAGGTGTTTTACGGCGATGCCACCCGAGCCGACCTGCTGGAGTCCGCTGGGGCGGATAAAGCGGAAGTCTTGATTAACGCCATTGACGATCCTCAGGCCAGCCTGGAACTGACCGAACTGGCGAAAGAGCACTTCCCGAATCTGACGATCATCGCCCGTGCCCGCGACGTCGAGCACTATATCAAGCTACGTCAGGCGGGCGTTAGCGCGCCAGAGCGTGAAACCTTCGAGGCGGCGCTGAAGTCCGGGCGTCAGGCGCTGGAGTCACTCGGGCTGGGCGCGTACGAAGCGCGAGAGCGCGCCGATTTGTTCCGTCGTTTTAACGTTCAGTTGATGGAAGAGATGGTGGAGATGGCCGAGAACGACGCGACCTCGCGGGCGGCGGCATTTAAACGTACCAGCGCTATGTTGACCGAAATTATCAACGAAGACCGTAACCATCTGTCGGTGATTCAGCGTCACGGCTGGCAGGGGACGGAAGAGGGAAAACACAGCGGTAACCCTGAAGATGAGCCGGAAGTCAAACCGACGCTCTAGTGATGTGTAATGCTGGCTGTCCACTTTCCCTTCGTGGACTTGCCAGCAAATCTGAAAATTTTCTTATTCTTTACCTGGCTGCCAGTCGACGAAAGATTATGCTTTCCGTATAGTGGCGACAATTTTTTTCGCATCTGGGATACACTCAATGATCAGTCTGATTGCTGCGCTAGCGGTCGATCGCGTCATCGGTATGGAAAACGCCATGCCGTGGGACCTGCCGGCCGATCTGGCCTGGTTTAAACGCAACACCTTAAACAAACCCGTGGTGATGGGTCGCCTGACCTGGGAATCCATCGGTCGCCCGCTGCCGGGACGTAAGAACATTGTTATCAGCAGCCAGCCGGGCACTGATGACCGCGTACTATGGGTTAAATCGGTCGATGAAGCCGTTGCCGCCTGCGGCGACGCGGAAGAAATTATGGTCATCGGCGGTGGGCGCGTGTATGAGCAGTTCCTGCCGAAAGCGCAGAAGCTGTATTTGACGCATATCGACGCCGAAGTGGAAGGCGATACCCATTTCCCGGACTACGATCCGGACCAGTGGGAGTCAGTGTTCAGCGAGTTCCACGATGCGGACGAGCAGAATTCCCACAGCTACTGTTTTGAAGTGCTTGAGCGCCGTTAAGGCTGCGCTTAAATAAAAATGCCGGGTTTCGACCCGGCATTTTTTTGCTTATTCCATCAGACGACGTGCTGTCGTGGATGCATGGTGCTACGAAGCTACCGCCTCGCTCTCGCCCGGCGCCAGCCGACGGTTCGACGGTTGCACAAAATACGTTTTATCTTCCCAGCGCAGGCAGGTCAGATCGCCGCCCCAGCAGCAGCCGGTATCCAGCGCGTAAATATTCTCCGGCGTGCCTTTACCTTCCAGCGAAGCCCAGTGCCCAAACGCTACGCTGTACTCCTCGGTCACCGGCCCCGGCAGCATAAACCAGGGTTTGAGCGGCGCGGCCACGTTCTCAGGGGACTCTTTGCTGTACATATCCAGCTGGCCGTTCGGGAAGCAATAACGCATACGGGTGAAGGCGTTGGTAATGAAACGCAGGCGCGCGAGGCCGCTCAGATCCCGCGACCAGTTGTTTGGCATATCACCGTACATCGCATCAAGGAAGAAGGGATAGGAGTCACTTGAAAGCACGGCTTCCACGTCGCGGGCGCATTGTTTTGCCGTTTCGAGATCCCACTGCGGCGTAATGCCCGCGTGCGCCATCACCAGCTTTTTCTCCTCATCCACTTGCATCAGCGGTTGACGACGTAACCAGTTAAGCAACTCGTCTGCATCTGGTGCTTCCAGTAGCGGGTTCAACCGGTCTTTCGGCTTGTTGCGGCTAATACCCGCAAACACCGCCAGCAGGTGCAGATCATGGTTACCCAATACGATTTTGACGTTATCGCCCAGCGATTTCACGTAGCGCAGGACGTCCAGCGAGCCAGGGCCGCGCGCAACCAGATCGCCCGTTAACCACAGGGTATCTTCGCCCGGCGTAAATTCCACCTGCTGTAAAAGGGCGATTAATTCATCGTAGCAACCGTGAACGTCGCCAATAAGGTATGTAGACATGATTAATGAATCAGCGTGGGAACAAAGAGACGGAAAACGGGAATGTCGATAGAGAACGGCACGCCGTCGACATCGACCATATCATAGTGGCCCTGCATGGTGCCGAGCGGAGTCTCCAGCACGGCGCCGCTGGTGTACTGATACTCTTCGCCAGGTTCGATGTGCGGTTGAACGCCAACCACACCCTCTCCCTGGACTTCGGTTTCGCGGCCGTTACCATTGGTGATAAGCCAATAACGGCCCAGAAGCTGAACCGCGCTTCGCCCGAGATTGCGGATGGTCACCGTGTAGGCGAAGACGTAACGCTCTTCTTCCGGTTGGGAGTGCGTCTCAATGTAGACGCTCTGTACCTGGACGCAAACTCGTGGCGAATCGATCATGGTTTAGCTCTCCTTGGAGGGCGCATTTTCTGCCAGATAGTTGGCCATCTTGCAGTACTGCGCAACAGAGATATTTTCTGCCCGCATCGCCGGGTCGATGCCCAGCTCCGTCAACACCTCAACGCTGAACAGGTTGCCAAGGCTGTTGCGGACCGTCTTACGACGCTGGTTGAACGCCTCGGTCGTAATACGGCTCAGGACGCGAACATCTTTTACCGGGTACGGCATGGTGCTGTGCGGCACGAGACGTACGACGGCAGAGTCGACTTTGGGTGGCGGTGTGAAAGCGCTCGGCGGCACTTCAAGAACCGGAATCACGTTACAGTAATACTGCGCCATAACGCTCAGACGACCATAGGCTTTACTGTTCGGCCCGGCAACCAGACGGTTAACCACCTCTTTTTGCAGCATGAAGTGCATGTCTGCAATGGCGTTAGTATAGCTAAACAGGTGGAACATCAGCGGCGTGGAGATGTTATACGGCAGGTTGCCGAACACGCGCAGTGGCTGGCCCAGCGTCTGGGAGAGCTCGCCGAAGTTCATGGTCATGGCATCCTGCTGATAAATCGTCAGCTTCGGCCCGAGGAACGGGTGCGTTTTCAGCCGCGCGGCCAGATCGCGGTCAAGCTCGATCACGGTCAGTTCGTCAAGGCGTTCGCCAACCGGTTCGGTCAGTGCGGCGAGGCCCGGGCCGATTTCAACCATGGCCTGGCCTTTTTGCGGATTGATGGCCGCAACAATGCTGTCGATCACGAACTGATCGTTGAGAAAGTTTTGCCCGAAGCGTTTACGGGCTAAGTGGCCCTGATGGACTCGATTATTCATTAGAGTTAACAATCATTTTGATGGCGAGATTAAGCGCCGTAATAAAACTGCCGACGTCCGCTTTTCCAAGGCCTGCCAGTTCAAGGGCGGTGCCGTGGTCAACGGAGGTGCGAATAAAGGGTAAACCGAGCGTAATATTCACGCCACGGCCAAAGCCCTGGTATTTTAGCACGGGAAGGCCCTGATCGTGGTACATTGCCAGCACGGCATCGGCATGGTCAAGATACTTCGGCTGAAAAAGGGTGTCGGCAGGCAACGGTCCGCTCAGATTCATCCCTTTTGCCCGCATCTCTTCGAGTACCGGAATAATGGTATCGATCTCTTCCGTACCCATATGGCCGCCTTCGCCCGCATGGGGGTTCAGGCCGCAGACGAGTACGTGTGGCTCGGCGAGACCAAACTTATTCCGCAAATCATCGTGCAGGATGGTGATGACCTCCCGCAGCAGATCCGGCGTGATGGCGTCGCTGACCGCTTTTAGCGGCAGGTGCGTGGTCGCCAGCGCGACGCGCAGTTCTTCGGTCGCCAGCATCATCACCACTTTCGCCGCGCCCGAACGCTCTTCAAAGAACTCGGTATGCCCGGTAAACGGGATGCCTGCGTCGTTAATAATGCCTTTGTGCACAGGCCCGGTGACCAGCGCGGCAAATTCGCCGTTCAGACAGCCGTCACAGGCACGCGCCAGCGTCTCGACGACGTAGCGACCGTTCTCCACGTTTAATTCACCCGGTGCCACCGGCGCATGCAGCGCAACGGGCAGCAGCGTTAGCGTACCGGCGCGTTGCGGTTTTGCAGGCTGTTCGGGAGCGTAGGGGAGAAGCGTGAGGGGAAGACCAAGAAGTTTCGCCCGCTCGGTGAGCAGGCTGGCATCAGCGCAGACGACCAGTTCAAGCGGCCAGTCGCGCTGGGCCAGTTGGATCGCGAGATCCGGACCAATCCCGGCGGGTTCACCGGGAGTGATAACGACACGATGTTGAGTCATTAGTTGCTCAGAATTTTAACGTAAGCGCTGGCGCGCTGTTCCTGCATCCAGGTAGCCGCTTCTTCAGAGAACTTACGGTTCATCAGCATACGATAGGCACGATCTTTCTGCGCCGCATCGGTGCGGTCAACGTTGCGGGTGTCCAGCAGCTGAATCAGGTGCCAGCCGAAGGAAGAGTGAATCGGGGCGCTAATCTGGCCCTTGTTCAGCTTCATCAGCGCATCGCGGAACGACGGATCGTAGATGTCCGGGGTGGCCCAACCTAAATCACCGCCCTGGTTAGCCGAGCCTGGATCCTGAGACAGCTCACGAGCCGCTTTCTCAAAGGTGGTTTTGCCGCTGCGGATATCCGCGGCAACCTGTTCCAGCTTCGCGCGAGCCTGGTCGTCGGTCATCACCGGAGATGGCTTAAGCAGAATGTGGCGAGCGTGGGTTTCGGTCACAGAGATGCTCTGAGACTGGCCGCGCATATCGTTGATTTTCAGGATGTGGAAGCCCACGCCGGAACGGATTGGACCGACGATATCGCCTTTCTTCGCGGTGCTCAGTGCCTGAGCGAAGATGGCTGGCAGTTCCTGAATACGACCCCAGCCCATCTGGCCGCCTTTCAGTGCCTGTTGGTCTGCGGAGTAGGTGATGGCGAGCTTGCCGAAGTCAGCGCCGTTACGCGCCTGCTCAACGATAGATTCGGCCTGGCTCTGTGCTTCGTTCACCTGATCGGAGGTTGGGTTTTCCGGCAGCGGTACCAGGATGTGGCTGAGGTTCAGCTCGGTGCTGGCGTCGTTCTGGTTACCAATCTGGTTTGCCAGCGCGTCCACTTCCTGCGGCAGAACGGTAATGCGGCGACGCACTTCGTTGTTGCGCACTTCAGAAATCAGCATCTCTTTACGGATCTGGTTGCGATAGGTGTTGTAGTTCATCCCGTCGTACGCCAGGCGGCTACGCATCTGATCCATCGTCATATTGTTCTGCTTGGCGATGTTGGCAATGGCCGCGTCGAGCTGCTCATCGGAGACTTTGACGCCCATTTTCTGCCCCATCTGCAGGATAATCTGATCCATAATCAGACGCTCCAGAATCTGGTGACGAAGTGTCGCATCATCCGGCAGCTGCTGGCCAGCCTGGCCAGCGTTCATCTTAACGGATTGCATCAGGCCATCGACGTCGCTCTCGAGGACAACGCCATTATTTACGACGGCTGCTACTTTATCGACAACCTGTGGGGCAGCGAAGCTGGTATTCGCAACTAAGGCGATACCGAGAAGCAGCGTTTTCCAGTTCTTCATACTTTTTCCATTTCAATTAACCGCAGTGCGGATGATGTGTCTAACCAGTTACTTTACAGCGAACTCTGGTACGGCATGATGTTGGAACGCAGCATCTGCTGGGTACCCAGACCGTAGTTAGAGCTCAGACCACGCAGCTCAATGTTGAAGCCGATGGAGTTGTCATATTTCGACTGCCCGCCGGTTGAACCGTTGTAATCCCAACCGTTGAGCTTGCGCTCGTAGCCGACGCGAATCGCGTAACAGCAGGAGTTGTACTGCACGCCCAGCATCTGATCGGCGGGACTGTGTGTGTTGGTGTCAAAGTAGTAGGCACCGACGACGGACCAGCGATCGACAATCGGCCAGCTGGCCGTTGCGCCCACCTGCGAGATACCGTTACGGTACTGCTCGGCGGTGGAGTAGGTCGGCAGCGTTGCCTGGATGTATTCCGGGCTGGCGTAGCGATAGGTCAACTGCACCAAACGTTCGTCATCCTGGCGGTATTCGATCGCCGAACTGCTGTTAGCGATGTTGTTCAGACGCGTATCGTACTGAATGCCGCCGCGCAGACCCCATTTGTCGCTGATGCGCCAGTAGGTATCGCCTGCCCATACCAGTGAACCCGTTTTGTTGTCTTTCTCCCAGTTAATGTTGTCATCACCGGTGCGAGACTCGGTGAAATAGTAGATTTGACCAACAGAAACGTTAAAACGTTCAACGG
>NZ_CBDKZX010000050.1:0-30831 GCF_965301105.1 Kluyvera sp. | reverse complement strand
GCCGATGGTAGTGTGGGGTCTCCCCATGCGAGAGTAGGGAACTGCCAGGCATCAATTAGTGAAGAAGCCCATCCTGACGGATGGGCTTTTTTGCGTCTGTGCGAAATAGAAAAAGCGATCAGATCGCGCTATTCGTCTTCATCAGCATATAACTGCCTGAGTGCATTGATATTGACGATTAAAATTTTGCCGTACTTCGCGTCTATCCATCCCAATTTCTCCCACGCAACCAACCGTTTATTGATGGTTTGGCGAGTTGTATTAATGATTGTCGCCAGATCGTCCTGCGTCAGATAGAGATTGATCAACACTCCCCGTTCATGCGGCTCGCCGTATCCCTCTGATAGGCTGACTAGCCGCTTTGCAAGGCGCGCAGACACCGATAACAACGTGCTGTCATGCAGCATGGTGAAGGCATTGCGTACCACTTTACACAACAGTAACGCCAGAAAACGATGAAGAATCGGGTAGTTTTGCAGAAGGAATTCAACGTCGCGGGGCTTTAGCGTCAGGAGTATCGTCTTACCGATCGCCCTCGCATCGTGGGTGCGGGTAGACTTATCGATCATACCAATTTCGCCGAACCAGTTGCCCGGCGAAAGATAGCGGAAAATACATTCTCTGCCATCGGCTGAGACGGAACTCACCTTCACGGAACCGGTGATGACCGCATACAAACCCAGCGATTCATCACCGCGGTAGTGAATGATTTCACCATTCTCGTATTGATACAGAGTGGCGCGGGACACCATCTGTTCAATGAGATAATCCGGTAGTGCGCGAAACCAACTGCTGCCAAGCAGAATAGTGTTGATCTCCTCCGGCGAAATGACGGGATCATGTGACGGTGCTACGGTCAATATCTTAACCATCGTTGTGACTGCCTGAGGTTGATTGTTGTCGTAGCACTGTATCATTTCCTGTTAATCAGAGTGGCGCAGATATTTTGCCTCGCTGGCCGGTACGTTGCGGTTGGCGGGCGGCGTGTTCATGGGCTTTTCAATGCCGAACCGACGGAGCGCCAGAATCATCAGGCTGCCCGCTGCCGTCACCATGGCCAGGAAATAGAGCCCCGCCTGTGCAGAGTGAAAGGTCTGTTCCGCCCAGACGCGCAGGTTTGGTGCCACAAATCCTCCCAGATTCCCCATCGAGTTAATCAACGCGATGCCCGAAGCGGCTGCCGCACCGCCAAGATAAGAAGAGGGGAAGGTCCAGTATAACGGCTGCATTGCCAGGTGCCCGGCAGCAGCGACGCACAGAGCGACAATGGCAATCAACGGGATACTGTCTGCGAGCCCGGAGATGGCAATCCCGACGGCGCCGGACATAAAGGTGATAGAGGCAACATAACGACGCTCCTGCAATCTTTCCGAAATACGCGGCACGTAGTACACCGCGATAGCCGCGCACAGCGGTGGAATAGCGGTAATGAAACCGACCAGTAAGCCCACTTTGGTGCCCATCAGCGTAGCGATTTGCGTCGGCAGGAAGAAGTAGATCCCATAACCGCATACCTGCACCGTAAACCAGATCAGGCATAAATAAAGCACACGGATGTCCAGCAGCGCTTGCCACACCCCTTTCGGACCGTGGGCGAGTTTGACCTGTTCCTCCTGATCCAGCGTTTTATTTAGCGCCGCTTTTTCCTGTTTTGTCAGCCAGCTAGCGTTATCAGGGCGGTCATCAAGATAGAAGAAGACCCAGATGCCAACGGCGGAGGCGAGCAGACCTTCCACGAGGAACATCAACTGCCAACCGTGCAAACCAAATGCCAGTACCGTGCCCTCAAGCGACAGCAGTGAACCGGAAAGCGGCCCGCCGATGATGAAGGCCAGCGGTGCGCCAAACAGAAAGTAGCCGGTGACGCGCGCGCGGATATGCTGCGGGAACCAGAAGGTCAGATAAAGAATAACCCCGGGAAAGAAACCTGCTTCGCTGACGCCAAGCAGGAAGCGTAAGAAGATAAAAACCGACTCCGTGTGGGCAAACATCATCGACGCGGACACGAGGCCCCAGGTCACCATAATACGCGCAAGCCAGACGCGAGCGCCGATACGATAAAGCAATATATTGCTGGGGACTTCAAACAGCGCATAGCCGATAAAGAAGATCCCGGCGCCGAAAGCGTAAGCCGCATCACTGAGGCCGGTATCCAGCTGAAACTCTTGTTTGGCAAAGCCAATGTTGGAACGATCCAGATAGGCCAGAATAAACATCAACGTCACCATCGGGATGATCCGACGAATGGATTTACGGATTGCCAGTGATAAATCCTGATCGGTAGGGGCGGGCATAAATCACCTCTTTGTATTTGTCATTATTGTTGTGGCCCGAGCCGTGCCCGGGCGATACAGGTTGGTTTATCTTACGCTAAAGCGCTCAAGCGCCTCCTGGCGAAGGGTAGTGCCGGCGCCAGGCGCGGTGGGCAGAGAATAGTACCCCTCGTTGACTTCCACCGGATCGACGAAGCAGTCCAGCGTCCAGGGGATAAATTCCAGCAATGAGCAGGAAGGGTGCGCCATGACCAGGTGCAGCTGCGCCTGCATCATGTCACCGTGATGGGGCGTGACCGGCAGATTGAAAGCCTGACCCAGATCGGCAATTTCCCAAACCGCCGTCAGCCCCCCACAACGCGTTGCATCCGGCTGCAGGTAATCCACGGCACCCGCCAGCACAAATTCTTTAAATGAATCAAATTGATAGAGAAGCTCACCCAGCGCAATCGGTGTGTGGATATGTTCAGCCAGCGTACGGTGGCTCGCGACGTCATCGTGCCACATCGGCTCTTCAAACCAGGTGATATCGAAATCCGCCAGCCGTGAGCCGTATTGTTTGGCGGTACTGATGTCCCATTTGGCGTTCGCGTCGACCATCAGATTCACGTCATCGCCGATCGCCTTTCTGACGGCCTCAATACGTTTGAGATCCTCACGCGGGTCCGGCTTGCCGATTTTCATTTTGATGGCATTAAACCCTTCTTCAAAAATCATTTTCTTGCAGTCATCAACCAGCTCCGCCGTATCGCGGACCAGCCAGCCGCAGTCGGTGTTATAGGCGAGAACGCGGGTGTTTTTCGAGCCGCCAAAGACTTTCCATAGCGGCTGCTCGACCATTTTGGCTTTAAGATCCCACAGCGCGATATCAATGGCAGAGAGCGCCATTTGCATCAAACCGCCGCGACCAACCCAGATATTGGTCGAACTGCGCGACATCTTACGGTGCAGATAGCGGACTTCGCTGGCATCTTCGCCGATCAGCATGGGGCCGAAAACGTCCTGAATGATCGTGGTGATAAGGCGGTCGGTGGTGATATCGGCATGGGTGCCGGTATAGCCATAGCCAACAAGACCGGTATCCGTTTCGATCATCACTCCCGGCATTCCCCAATGGGTAATGCTATGGGTTGAGTCGCCGATAATATTTTTCGTGACCGGCACGTGCATAATAAACGTGGTGAGTTTGGTGATTTTCATTGCTGCTTCCTGTGTCTGTATGTCCTGACGGATGGCCGCAATGTAACAACGGCCCTCCGGCAAGGCTGTCAAACGGTTGACACATCCTCGGAAGCGGAAGGGATTAACTGCGTTTTTTGAAGTGGATCGCGAATTTGGCCGCTGCCCGCCGGGGTGACGGACAGCGTGATATCAGGCCATCTCTCCAATCGTCTTACGAAAACGAACCAGCGCGATAGTAAAAAAGACGCCGCCAATCGCCAGCAACGTTAAGAACTGCGGCCAGACGATGGCAAAATCTGCCCCGCGATAGAGAATGGCCTGTGCCAGGCTGACGAAATGCGTGGTCGGCATGGTTTGCATAATATCCTGCACCAGCTGCGGCATGCTCTCGCGCGGCGTGGACCCACCGGAAAGCATCTGTAGCGGCAGCAGCACCAGAATCATCAACAGCCCCAGCTGCGGCATTGAACGGGCAATCGTCCCCATAAAAATACCGATCGACGTCGTGGCAAACAGGCTCAACGCCACCCCCAGCATAAACAGCGGGATCGACCCTTCAATTGGCACCTGCAGCACGCCCTGCACCATCAATATCAGCGACAGCCCCGACACCACCAGAACAACCAGCCCCATCGACCAGATTTTGGCAAGCATTATCTCAAACGGCGTCACCGGCATCACCAGCAGGTGCTCCACCGTTCCATGCTCGCGCTCGCGAATCAGCGCTGAACCGGTCAGGACAATCGCCAGCATGGTGATATTGTTGATAATTGCCATCACCGCGCCAAATCGTTCCTGTTCAAGGTTGGGGTTAAAGCGCATCCTCACCGCCAACTCCACCGGCAGCACGCTATTTTCGCGGTAGCGGGACACAAAGCTGTTCACCTCGGCGGTCACGATATTCTGGATATAGCCATTGCCGGTAAAGGCCTGACTCATGCGTGTGGCGTCAACGTTTACCTGCAAATCAGGCTGCCTTCCTGCCAGCACATCTCGTTGAAAATTAGGCGGAATGTTAATGGCGAAGGTATAGCGCCCGGCATCCAGCCCGGCGTCCATTTCATCGGCGGTGATAAGCTCCGGCTCCAGAAACCACGGACGATAGAAACTATTGATAATCCGTGAGGAAAGCTGCGATTTATCCATGTCGGCAATGGCGATTGGCGCCAGGTGCAATGAGCCCGGCATCACCGTCGCGGAGGAGTAAACCGAGACGGTAAAGGCAAAGACGATCAGCGCCAGCATGGCTTTATCGCCCAGCAGGCTGCGCAGCTCTTTCACACCGAGGTTATAAATATTGCGTAATCCGCGCATTACCCCTCCTGTTTTTTCAGCAGCCATACGGAAAGCCCCAATACCAGCGGTACGGCAATCAGTAAGGGAATAAACGATCCCCACAGGTCACCCAGACCCAGCGCCTTCGAGAAGGTGCCGCGGGCGATAGTCAGGAAATGGCTGGTTGGATAAATCTGGCCAATCCAGCGTCCAGGCCCTTCGAGCGAGGCTACCGGGTCGATCATGCCGGAAAACTGCGTGGCGGGGATCAGCGTAATGATCGCCGTACCAAAGATCGCCGCAATCTGGCTCTTCATAAAGGTGGAGATCAGCAGCCCCAGCCCGGTGGCGATCGTCACGTATAGCAGCGCCGCCAGCGTGAGCGTCAGGAAGCTGCCCTTGTGCGGTACGCCGAAGACAAACACCGACAGCGCGCACAGCAGCAGAAAGTTGAACATCCCCAGCACGATGTACGGCACCTGCTTGCCGAGCAAAAACTCGCTGCGGGTGGTTGGCGTGACGTACAGGTTGATGATCGACCCCAGTTCTTTTTCCCGCACTACGCTCAGCGCGCTGAGCATCGCCGGGATCATCATCAGCAGCAGCGGGATCACCGCAGGGACGATCGCCGGCAGGCTTTTCACGTCCGGGTTATAGCGATAGCGTGTCTCGATAGAAATCAACGACGTATCCCGGCTGGCAGAAGGCTGACGCCCAGCCATCTCCTGTAACCACGCAAGGTGCATCGCCTGCACGTAGCCGCGCACCGTTTCCGCGCGGTTTGGCATCGCGCCGTCGACCCACACGCCAATCTGCACCGGCGTGCCGCGAGCAATATCGCGGCCAAAGTTAGGTGGGATCTCAATTGCCACCGCCAGCTCGCCGTCGCGCATGCGACGGTCGAGATCGTCGTAGCTATACAGCGGCGGCTGCTCGATAAAATAGCGCGATCCGGCAATGTTCTGCGTCCAGCCCTGACTGCTAACCGTTTGATCGCGATCGAGTACCGCAAAACGCAGATCCTCGACGTCCATACTGATCCCGTAGCCCATGATAAACATCAGGATCACCGTACCGAGCAGCGCCAGCGTTGAGCGCACCGGATCGCGCCGTAACTCCAGCGCCTCGCGGCGGCTGTAGCTGAACAGGCGCCGCAGGCTAAAGGCCTGGCGCGGCGGCTCGTTCTCACTCTTACGCGGCGTATCCACCATTTCCGCGACGGGAGCCGGGTCAGAAGCCTCCTGCAGATAAGCGATAAAAGCCGCTTCCAGCGTGGCCGCGCCGCGCTGTTCCACGAGCGCCTGCGGCGTATCGCTGGCCAGCACCTTGCCGGCATGCATCAGTGAAATACGGTCGCAGCGCTCGGCTTCGTTCATAAAGTGGGTGGAGATAAAAATGGTGACTTTATCCCGCCGCGCCAGGTCCACCATCAACTGCCAGAACATATCGCGCGCGACCGGATCGACGCCGGAGGTCGGTTCATCGAGGATCAGCATCTCCGGGCGATGAATCACCGCCACCGCCAGCGAAAGGCGCTGACGGATCCCCAGCGGCAGCGCTGCGGGCAGGGCATCTTCGACCTCGGTAAGCATAAAGCGCTGGCTCATTTCCGCCACACGGCCAGGGATCTGATCATCCGGTATATGGAACAGCTTTGCATGCAGCTCCAGGTTCTGACGTACGCTCAGCTCGCTATAGAGCGAAAAAGCCTGCGACATATAGCCGACGCGGCGGCGGGTGGCGATATCTTTCGGATCCACCGGCTGACCGAACAGCCAGGCCTCGCCCTCGCTGGCGGGCAGCAGCCCGGTCAGCATTTTCATAGTGGTGGATTTACCGCAGCCGTTAGATCCCAGAAAGCCAAAAATCTCGCCGCGGGCAATGCGGAAGTTAACGTGGTCAACCGCGACAAAATCGCCGAAGCGCATCGTCAGGCCGCGGGCTTCAATGGCAATCTCTTCTTCGCTCGCGTCGCGCGGTGGGATAATCACCTGCTGGTGCGCATTGCGCTGCGCTTCTGGCAGCAGCGCGATAAACGCTTGTTCCAGCGTCTGGCTGGCGGTTTGCGTACGCAGTTCCTCGGCGCTACCGGTGGCCAGCACTTCCCCGTCGTTCATCGCGACCAGCCAGTCGAAGCGCTCGGCTTCTTCCATATAGGCGGTAGCGACCAGTACGCTCATGTCAGGCTGGCGCTCGCGGATACTGTCGATAAGCGTCCAGAATTGCGCGCGGGAAAGGGGGTCGACGCCGGTGGTGGGTTCATCGAGGATCAAAAGCTGCGGATCGTGGATCAGCGCGCAGCACAGGCCCAGTTTCTGCTTCATACCGCCGGAGAGTTTCCCGGCCGAACGATCGCGGAACGGCGCCAGCCCGGTGCTGTGCAGCAGCTCATCAATACGCGCTTCGCGCTCGTGTTTATCGTGACCGAACAGACGGGCGAAGAAGTCGACGTTTTCGTACACCGACAGCGTGTGATAGAGGTTTTTACCCAATCCCTGCGGCATCCAGGCGATCTTCGGGCAGACATCGCGGCGATGTCGGGCGTCGCGCATATCGCCGCCAAGCACCATCACATTACCCTGTTCAATCACTCGCGCGCCGGCAATCAGCGACAGCAGGCTGGATTTGCCCACACCGTCCGGGCCAATCAGCCCCACCATGCAGCGAGACGGAATGGTCAACGTGATGTCGTTGAGCGCCACGGTCGTGCCGAAACGCTGTCCGACGTGCTCAAGCTGAGCGACCGGGGGATGTGTATCCTGTTTCATTGCGGCAGCCTCACCATCAGCATGGCAGGCCACTGCTGTTGGTTATCCAGTCGGACATAGGCCATGCCCGGCAGGCCGGTTTTCACATATTCCAGGTGTTCTGCCAGCAGCTCGGGCGGAATGCGCGCCTTAACGCGGAACATCAATTTAAGCCGCTCGTCGCTGGTTTCTACGGTTTTCGGTGTGAACTGGGCGACGCTGGCGACAAAGCTGATATGGGCGGGGATCACCAGATCCGGCGCGGCGTCGAGGATCAGACGCACCTCGCTGCCGAGTGCCAGCAGGCCAGCCTGCTCGGTTGGCAGGAAGAAGGTCATATAGACGTCGGCCAGGTCGACCATATTCAGCACCCGGCCACCGGCGGCCAGCACTTCGCCGGGTTCGGCGACGCGATACTGAATACGTCCGTCGCGCGGCGCTTTCAGCGTGCTATCGTCGATGTCGGCCATGATACGTCGCTCGGTGGCCTGAGCGGCTTCAACGCGGGTTTGCGCCTGGATAATGCTGGTACGTGCCGCTTCGATGGCCGCTTTAGCCGCAGAAACCTGGGCGCGGGCAGATTCCAGCGCAGCCCGACCGCTTTCGGCGGCGGCGCGGTCATCATCAAGTTGCTGAGCGGATACCGCGCCGCGCTGCGATAGCGTGCTGGAACGGGCGTGGCGTTTTGACGTTGAGTCAAGCTCAGCCTGGCGCTGTTTCACCACCGCTTCGCTGGCGCGCATTTCGCTTTGTCGCTGGTCGAGCAGGGCTTTTGCCGCGGCGACGGCGCTCTGCGCCTCTTTAATCTGCGCGGCGGCTTCGAGCCGCTGTTCATTCAGGACGCGGGTGTCCATCTTCGCCAGGATCTCGCCCTGGCGGACAAACTGCCCCTCTTTGACCAGAATCGCCTCGATACGTCCGGCGGTTTTGCTGGCGATATCCACTTCGGTGGCTTCAATTCTGCCGTTGCTGCTGGCGAAGCCTTCTGGTAGCCCCGGTGGACGCAGCATCCACCATGTCACGGCGGCAATGGCCACCGCTAAACCGACAAGATACCAGGCCCAATGCCGCTTGAATTTGTCCATACGCTACCCGCTCTGTTCCCTGTTGCTGAGTGGCGCGCGTTTCGTACTGAGAATGGGAAAGGATGCTGTGAAGTGTGCTACTCATGTGGTCATCATCAGCAATCCTGGCCGTAAATGAAACACGCATAAATATAGCTACTGTCAATGTCATACTAGCATCGGCATTGATTATGTCCATACCATTAACAGGGACTTGCTGATTGTGTAACACGATTAATCAAAACGGGCGAAGGGCATCCGCACAGCCTGATGCCCTTATGGCGCTCAGAACAAAAGGGGGAGCCCCAGCCCGCGCTTGACCGCGTGCAGCGTCTGCTGCGTCACTGCATGCGCCCGCTCACTGCCCTGGCGCAAGAGATCTGTAAGCATCGCTTTATCCTGAATGACGGTCGCGCGGCGTTCGCGAATGGGGGCCAGCAGCTCCTGCAAACAGGTTTCCAGTTCGTTCTTACACTGCCTGTCGCCCAGCCCGCCGCGCTGGTAGTGCGCCTTCATCTCCGCGACCAGCGTTTTGTCGGGATGGAAGGCATCAAGGTAGGTAAAGACGACGTTACCCTCAATTTTTCCCGGGTCGGCCACGCGCAGATGGTTGGGGTCAGTAAACATGGCGCTGACCGCCTGGTGAATCTCCGCCTCGCTGGCTGACAGCGTCAGCGTATTACCCAGCGATTTCGACATTTTAGCGCCGCCGTCAATTCCCGGCAGGCGGCTGACGTCGCTGAGCAGCGCTTTGCAGTGGCGTAGCACCGGCTCGGTCGTCAGGCTATTCATCTTGTGCACGATCTCGTTGGTTTGTTCGATCATCGGTAGCTGATCGTCGCCAACGGGCACCCGATCGGCGCCAAATGCGGTAATGTCGGCGGCCTGGCTGATGGGATAAACCATAAAGCCCACCGGCAGCGCGCGCGAGAAACCTTTCTGCGCAATCTCGTTTTTCACCGTCGGGTTACGCTCCACGCGGGCGACGGTAACAATATTCATATACAGCGCGGTCAGCTCAGCCAGCGCGGGCAGGGCGGATTGCAGGCAAATGGTGGTGCGCTGCGGGTCGATGCCGACGGCGAGATAGTCGGCCATGACTTCCAGTATGTTGTGGCTGATTTTCTGCGGATTGCTGCCGTTGTCGGTCAGCCCCTGCAGGTCGGCAATCAGAATAAACTGTTGGTGTTCATGCTGAAGCTGCACGCGTTGGCGCAGCGAGCCGGCATAGTGTCCAAGATGCAGCTGTCCGGTAGGACGGTCGCCGGTAAGAATGGTGTGTGTGGTGTTCATCAGTCGCTCCTTATAAGACATAAAGCCGAAAGACGAGACTGAAAAACAACAAAGCCGCCTTCCGGCGGCTTTGAAAAAGATAACGTAATCCGTGCCGCCTGTTATAAAGGCAGCCACCAACGATTTGAGCGGGTAACGGTCACGTTTGTATTCATCTGGACATCGTGCCATCAACCCGGCTTGGTTGTCTACCCCTTACATGATCAGTACGGCGAATTTTTACGAAATGATTAGCCAATTTTTTCCAGAAAATAATAACGTTACGTAACCGTATTGATATTTCTTCTTCAGGTTGATGTTTGATTATCTCCCTTATATTCATTACCTCTAATATTCAAAATAATTTGCGTTTGTCATGCGGGAATAGCGAATTGTGTAGCATTCTTTATTAGATCTAAACTACTGCTCCGTTGCAGTAACTAAGCCGTTACTTCGTTGTTGTATAACAAAATAAATACCATGTATTAACAGTGAAATACTCGTAATGGAGGAGGTTTAATCCTTTTTATTGAGTCATCCATTCGATATTTACGAAACAATACCAATACATTGCTTTACATGTTTTTATTTATTTTTAGAATGATCTCAGATGCCATAATTATTTAACTCAACATACCTACCTTCAGCATGAGAAAGACATTATTAGTGACCGCACTATTTTGTAGCCTGCTGACTGCGGGCATCACCACCATATTTGTTGTTCATGAGATGTATCCTGATACCACCTCTGTGTGTCGTATTGATTTTTCCCGTAAAGCGCTGCTGCGCGTCAAAGATGATTATCTACGCGGCCGCTTCCCCCACTGGTATCGTGAAAAGCGCACGCTGGGCACCCTGACGCCAGAACTCACCTTCGGCGAAGTTTCGATTGAAGAAGATGAGTATCGCGTGCCGTTCGTGGCGAAAGGGCCATCGGCCAGGCTCGCACGTATTGGCTTTGTTGATTGCGAAACCATGGACGTCGAATACATCGCCGGTCAGTAGGGTCATTTTACAATCCATGCTGTTTAGGCAGTTCGTTCCTTGATAGTTATCATGGTAAGTATTATCGTAATCGTACGACACGATCGGAGATTGCCATGACTGAAGATGAACTGTTTGCCCGTCGCCCGATGGGGATGCGTATGGCCATGGTCGTGCGCCAATGGCGTTCTATCATCGATCATGCGATTACCGACACCGGCTTGACCCAGTCCAGCTGGACGGTGCTGATGCAGCTGCATCAGCTGGGTGATAACGTCTCAGTCAGCGAGCTGGCGGAAATGCAGGGGATCGAACTGCCGCCGCTCATGCGTACGCTCACCCTGCTTGAACAGCAGGGCTACCTGCTGCGTACGGTATCGCCGTACGATAAACGAATTCGCCTGCTGACGCTGACCGACGAAGGTCGGGCGGTGCTCCAGACGCTAAACCAGGTGATTGAAGCCTTACAGGCGCGCGTGTCCACCGGCATTCCCGCCGCTGACATGGCGAAGTTTAGCGACACCCTGAATCAAATAGCCTGCAATCTGCGGAATATCCGCGAAGAAAATAATAAAACCGAATAACACCATGATGACGCCAGAACAGAAATTTGCCCGCTGGGTAAGGGTGAGTATTGCCTCTTTCCTGCTGATGTTTGCCTATTTTATCGTTGCCGATATCTGGATCCCGCTCACGCCGGACTCCACGGTGATGCGCGTGGTGACGCCGATTTCGTCCCGCGTTTCCGGCTACGTCTCGCAGGTATACGTGCACAACAACAGCACGGTGAAAAAGGGGGACCTGCTGTATGAGTTGGACCCAACGCCGTTCCAGAATAAGGTCGATGCCGCGACGCTGGCGCTGGCCCAGGCAAAGCTGAGCAATCAACAGCTGGACGCGCAGATTGCCGCCGCCGAGGCCAACCTCAAAACCGCCCAGCTTACCGCGCGTAACGATCGCGTGACCTACGATCGCTATCAAAGCCTGAGCCGGATGCAAAACGTCTCGCAGGCCGATCTCGATAAGGTGCGCACCACCTGGCAGACCAGCGAGCAGTCGGTGAGCGCGCTGCGCGCCTCGATTCACAATCTGCAAATTCAGCGCGGCGAGCGCGATGACCGTCGCAACGTCACGCTCCAGCAGTATCAGACAACATTGCGGGAAGCGCAGCTCAATCTCGAGTGGACGAAAATTCGCGCTGAAGCTGACGGCACCGTCAGTAATTTGCAGCTTAGCCCCGGCCTGTACGCCTCGGCGGGCAGCCCGGTGATGGCAGTGGTTAATCAGCAAACCGACATCGTCGCCGATTTCCGCGAAAAAAGCCTGCGCCACACGCGTCAGGGAACCGACGCGGCGGTGGTATTTGATGCTATGCCGGGTAAAGTCTTCGCCGCGCGAGTGACCAGCAGCGACGCCGGGATCCTTGCCGGTCAGGAAGAGGTGAACGGCGAGCTATCGCAGCCGGAGCAATCTACCCGCTGGGTGCGCGACGCGCAGCGTATGCGCATTCACGTGGCGCTGGACGAGCCGCTGGAGAAAACCTTGCCGACCGGCGCGCGCGCTACCGTTCAGCTGTATAACAGCGAAGGCGCGTTTGCCCGCTTCTTCTCCGGCCTGCAAATCCACCTGATATGCTGGTTGCACTATGTCTATTAACACCCTCGCGCAGGTCTTTACCCCTCACGGCAATATCGTCTACACGGCGAACGATTTCCGTCAGACCTTGCGCATCTCTTTTGCCGGTATGCTGGCGTTGAGTATTTCGAGCTTTTTCGATACCCAGTACGGCGTTTTCTACGTGGTTTACCCGCTGCTGCTCACCGCGCTGGTGCCGGTGTTTAATCGCCATGTGGCGAAACAGTTTATCTTTAGCGCCTCGCTAAACTGCCTGGAAATGGTGCTGATCATCGGCTATTTGAGCCAATGGCCGGTGATGATGACGGTAGTGGTCTTCGCGCTGTACGTCATGCGTTTTCGTTTTATGAGCAAAGGGCCGCTGTTCCTGTTTGGCTCGATGGGCGTGGTGTGCCAGAGCGTGATGCTCAACTTTATGAGCTACCCGACGGCCAACTGGCATACGCTGCTGTTTTCAAATATCGAAGCCAGCGTTCTGGCGGTGGCGCTCAGCGCGCTGATGCACTACCTGATTCCGGACGCTGAGCCGCGCAAGCCGCCGCCGCTGATTGAAAAAGACGCTGCCCGCGTGCGCCATGAATCGCTGCTCTCCGGCAGCGTAGCGACGATTATCTTTATCGTCTTTCAGATTAGCGATCTTAGCGACTCGCTGTCGGCGCTGATGGCGGGGATCCTGATCCTGTTCCCCATGCACTACCGCGGCGCGGTGATCAGCTCCATCTGGCGCGTCGCTGGCGTGGTGCTGGCCTGCTTGTACATCCTGGTGGTGCAACTGATCCTCTACGATCACAGCAGTCACATGCTGTTGATGATGCCGTTAATTGGCCTGGGGCTGGCCTTCAGCGCGCGGCTGCATGTGATGGAAAAAGTGGGGGCGGGCGTTGGCTTTGCCAGCATCACCACCATCGGCATTATGTTCGGCCAGAATCTGCAGCCGGACGGCGACCTGGTGTTCAGCGATCTCTACCGCGCCACCTCGGTCACGATTTCGCTGCTGGCCACGCTGACGATGGTGTTTATTCTGCACCGCCTGCTCAACTGCTTTGCGCCAACGCGCTTTATTGTGAAGTAGCGCACTTCAGGACGCTGATTGTTCTCTACCATCTGTGTTTACAATAGCCGCTCGCCGCGGTGGCGTGATGGAGAGAGACAATGTGGAAGACGCGTGCGCTGGAACTGAATAACCAGGAGTTCTGGAACTGGGACAAAGCCTGCCAGCTGGTACAGTGGGCGGCCCGCCATGAGTTTACGACCGTGGTGGTGGGGCAAACGGACCTGTTTGATAAGCTCGTTTCGCCGAAAGGCTACACCCCGCATCAGTACAACGATCGCCTCTCCAGCCAGCAGCGCGCGCGCTGCGTGTACCTCAACCGGCTGGCCGGTTACTGCCAGCAGCATGGGCTGAAATTTTATCTTCAGGCCAAAGAGCTCAGTTTTCCCGCAGACCTGCTGGCGGCGCACCCGCAGCTGATTGATAAAGACGGCAGCATCCGCTTCGACGTCGAATTCTGGTGTCAGTATCTGGCGGATAAACTCACCTTACTATGCCAGCAGATCCCGGCGATCAGCGGTCTGCTGGTGGCGCTTTCCAATACCGACGGCCTGCTGCCGATCTCCCGCCCCAACTGGGAGCTGACCGGCCAGGACGACCCGTCGCCGCATATCGATCCCCGCAGTCTCTCCCGTTATACCCAGTGTTTCAGCGCTATGGCTCGCGCAGTGATGCGTGAAAATAAGCACCTGGTACTGCGCGCTTTTCCGGCGGGTAACCACGATATCAGCAACGTGATGGAGGCCATCCGCACGTTGCCGGAATGCGTTTCGGTGTCCATTAAACTGACGCCGGAGCGCTTCTGGCCAACCTTCCCCAACAACCCGGCGCTGCTGGATGTCGAGGACCGCGATGTGTGGGTGGAGCTGGATCTGGTGGGGGAAGAGGTGGGCTGGGGCGTGTTCCCCTTCCCGCGTATCGATGAGCTTCAGGGCCGCTTGCTGTGGTGCCGGGGCAACCCCACGATTACCGGCGCGGTGTGCAAAACCAGCTGGGAAGGGGTCGATAACCACTGGGTGATGGGCACGCTGAGCGAATGCAACCTGGTGGCCTGCAGCCAGATTCTGGCACGGGAAAACGAGCATCTGACCCGCGCGGCGCTGCTGACTCACTGGCTGGATGAGTGCTACGGCTGGCGTCCCGATGAGGCAACCTTCGACGAGTTTCAGTCGCTGATGGGCCAGGCCGGGCAGGTGCTGTATCAGGCTATCTACGTGCGCGACCACGTCTTCCATCGCCACAGCCAGGTGCCTGCGAGCTATGGTCAGGCGGTGTGGAGCCTGTACGGTCAGCTTAACCGCAACCACTGGCTACCCGGCTCGGAGCGCGATATTTTCTTTAGCGCCAGCGACGTCGAGACCTCCGCGCGTAACCTGTCGCTGATTGCGGAAGAGAAAGACAGCGCCTGGCAGGCGGCGGTAACCCTACGCGAACAGGCGCTGGCCTTTGCCGACCGCGCGGCGTTTCCCTACTCGTTGCACCAGCGCTGGCAGGAAGAGTGGAAGGGATTTGACCTCTACTGTCTGCTGTTCCGTCACGCGCAAAAAGCCTTTTTCACGCTGCACTTCGCGCGGCTGGTCGAGAACAGCTGGAGCATGCGCGAGATTTGCCAGGTGAATATTCAGGAGCTCTACCGCTGCGCGGCGGAAATGGACAGCTTCTGCGCCCGGCATACCGAGGCCTCTCCGGGGCTGCATGTGATGTTCGATCCCACCCGTGTGCGCATGCTGGCCGATAGCCTGAGCCATGAACTGACCCAGCTGAAGGGGTGAAGTGTGATTTATCTCACGAATCATTAAGTGTATTTCGCCGGGGAACGTGAGTTTTCCCGGCATTCATCGTCACACAGACTCTGCTAGTGTGACTCTTATCACGTTTTATCCTTCCGGCGGTAAGAGATTGTGAATGACCAGGCAGTTCCGCGAAGGCGCGCGCTCCTGCGCGTAGCATGCTTCCCATCCTTTCCAGAAAATAGCGCTTAATTATTTAGCGGTTATTGAGGAAACAACGATGAGGCTGATTGCGGGCGAGGCGCTGACGCGCTTTACGGTGTCACTGCCGCACAATGAACGGTTTGCCGAATTCTTTACCGGTGAATCGGTAGATGAGCCGATGGACTATCAGTTCGCCAACGGCAAAGGCCCGGCGCAGGAATCCTTCTGCCGACGCATCTTCCGTCGCGACGCGGCCTTGCGCACGGTGTCGCCAGCGCGTGCCTTACCGGCGGCGGCTGTCACCTGGACCGGGGCCAGCAATACCGTCACCTTCTCCGGCGTACAAAACGTAGCCACCCACTGCCAGCGCTGGCTGCGCGTGACGCTGCATGCGCCGCAGGCAGGCGATTATCCCTTCGAGATTGCCACCTGCGGCGGCGTACGTATCTGGCGTGATGACCAACAGGCCGTGTGCTTTACGCCGTTCACCCGCAACACGCTGCAAACGCAGGTTGTTGATATTGCGCTTCAGCAGGGGGAAAACGCGCTGCTGATTCATCTCGATGAGCTATTTGAGCGCGACACGATCTTTGCTTTGCGCATGATCTACCTGGGCGACACGCCGCTGGACGCGACGCTCCCGGGCGTGAATAACGCTGACGTCGACACGCTTCAGGCCGTGCTGGACTCGCTGCCCGCCACGGCGACCGCGCAGCATCAGCAGTTGAATCTGCCCTGCCAGGCAGAGCGTGCGCTGCATCTGCGTGGCGCTATCCATAGCCTGGGTAACGACGTCATTGCAACCTGTCCGCTGGATTTCGGCTCGGTCATGACTGACCAAACGGGGATAACGCTACCCCTCCCGGCAAGCGTTGAAATGGGGCACTACCGCCTTGAACTGACCGCTCGTTTGGGCGACGTCACCATGAGCCGTAACCTGAGCCTCACCGTACTGGCCAACGACGTCCTGCCCGGCGGTGAAGGCGTGCTGGAGACCCGCAAGCGCGTGGCGCTGAGCTATATCGCCGAACACGGCGTGCCGCGCACTGGCCGCCTGCTGGCGATGCTGCACGTCGGCGACAGCGGCCCGCTGGCGCAGGAAATGCTGATTAGCACGCTCCAGCGCATCAGCGCCCGTCAGGACTGCTCGGATTTCTCGATGGTGCCGCTGCTGTGGATCTGGCATGACTTCCACGGCGAACACTTCCCGGCGGTGCTGTGGAAACGCGTGCGTTCCGCCATTGTCGGCTATCGCTACTGGTATGACGAACTGGGCAACGATGTGATGTGGTACTGGAGCGAGAATCACGCGCTCTGTTTCCACACCGCTCAGTACCTCGCCGGGCAGATGTTCCCAGACGATCTGTTTACCGCTTCGGGGCGTCGCGGTCGCGAACAGCAAGCGATCGCCACCCAGCGTCTGCATGCCTGGTTTGATGCGGTTGAGCAGCAGGGTTTCGTGGAGTGGAATTCGGCCCCGTATTACCCGGTAGACTACATCGGCCTGTTTGCGCTCTATCAGTTGGCCGATGATGCCACGCTGCGCCAGCGCGCGCGCCATCTGATTGACCGTCTGATGATGACCAGCGCGCTGCACTACCAGTCCGGCATTGCCGCGGGCACCATGGGGCGTGTCTATGAGAAAGAGCTGCTGGCAAGCCAGATGAGCGAGCTTTCCGCCTTTGGTCACGTCGCCTGGGGCGGCGGCCGCGTCAACCGTAAGTGCGCCTCGCTGCCGTTCTTTTGTCTGAGCGACTATGTGCCGCCCCTGGAATCTGCGCGCTATGCGCGTCTGAATCACGGCACGCTGAGCGCCCACTACCAGTGCGGCGGCGGCAAGATCGTGGCGTGGAAACAGCCGGCGGTGAGCCTCTCCAGCTGCGTCGATCATCATACCGGCGCACGTGGGCATCAGCAGCATCTGATTGATGTGCAGTTTGCTACGCGACCGGACGCTCGCCTGTGGATTAACCACCCCGGCGACGTTGCGCCGGGCAGCGAAGCGCGTCCTTCCTTCTGGGCCGGTAACAGCGTGCTGCCGCGGCTGATGCAGGTAGAAAACCGGGCGCTGATGTTGTGGCAGTTAGACGAACATGACGTGCTGGGCTGGACGCATCTCCACCTGTGCAGCGAAGCCTATGATGAGGTTCGCCCGCTGACGCAAGGCTATGCGGTGCGCGCAGGCAACGCGTTTGCCGCCGTGCTCTGCTCGCAGCCGCTGACCGTTATCGGTGATGAAGTTCGCGCTGAAGGCCGCCGCGTTGCGTGGTGGCTGGAAGTGGGCGAGGGCGATTTTGAGGCCTTCTGCCAGCGTGTTCAGGGGCTGCGCATTGTGCAGCAGGATAAGAGCGCGCGCGTCCACGATGACCGACAAACGCTGATGCAACTGAGTTGGCAGGGTGAATGCCTGCACAACGGCGCAACCGCCGCGTTCCCGACGCTGGTGGGCAATGAACTTCAGATTACGCTGTCAGGAGACGCGCAATGAACAATGCAACATTAAGCCGTCTGCTGGAGCAGGTGGTTCAGGGCTTCTGCCGCCTGAAAAACATGGGCGAAGTCGACACCAGCGGCGGCGAGGGGTTTGCCATCCACTTTGAAGAGTGGGAATGGGAAGTGGGCGTTGGTCTCTACGGTTTCTGGCAGTACGCCCGCCAGCAGAACGATGCCAACCTGCAACAGTCGATCCTCACCTGGTATGAAGATCAGCTGGCGAAGGGGCTGCCGGAGATCCAGATCAACACCACCGCGCCGATGATCACGCTCGCGCTGGTAGCCGGACATACCGGGCGCGACGATCTGCTGAAAGTAGTCAACGACTGGGCCGATTCCCTGCTGCGCACGCTGCCGAAAACCGAAGAGGGCGGGTTCCAGCACGTGGTGAAAGAGCAGCCGAACACTGGCCATCTGTGGGACGACACGCTGTTTATGACCTGCCTGTTCCTCGGTACGGCGGGCGTGGTGCTCAAGCGCAAAGATCTGATCGACGAAGCGTCTTATCAGTTCCTGCTGCACACCCGCTACCTGTGCGAACCGGCGAGCGGCCTGTGGTATCACGGCTGGACGTTTGTCGGCAAACACCACTTCTCCGAAGCCTTCTGGGCGCGCGGCAACGCGTGGATCACCGTGGCGATCCCGGAGTTTATCGCCCTGCTTGGCGACAGCCTCGACGCCAGCGTGAAGCGCTATCTCTCGGTGGTGGTGGCGCGGCAGGTCAATACGCTGTGCGAACTACAGGCTGAGAATGGGATGTGGCATACGTTGCTCGACGATCCGCTGTCGCCGCAGGAATCCTCCGCCACCGCCGGGATCGCTTACGGTATGCTGCGCGGCGTGCGCATGGGGATCCTCGACGAGAAAGTGGCGGAACATGCGATGCGAGCCTGGCACGCGCTGCGCGACAGGATCGACGAAGGCGGGATCGTGCTGGAAGCCTCAAAAGGGACGATGGTTGGCCCGGATCTGCAATACTACTGCGATATCGCTATGGCCCCGGTGCCATATGCCCAGGCGCTGATGATGCTGCTGCTGCTGGAGTTGCAGCAGGAGAAGTGGAGCCATTAAGCTGCAGGGCGTGCCGGATGGCGCTGCGCTTATCCGGCCTACGGGCGATTCTGTAGGCCGGGTAAGGTGAAGCCGCCACCCGGCAAAACCGTGGGCGGTTATGCTTCGCCCGGGTTGTGTGATGGTGCAGGGAATGTGTGCAACAGCTGAAAACCCTCGTCGCAGCGGTAAATACTCTCCGTCGCGCCGGGGATCACCCAGCGTAGTTCCTCACCCTGTGGGCAATGCAGATAAATACACAGCCCGCAGCCGCCGCGCAGCTGGCGCGGAATATCCGCCACCCGAAAGGTGATGCCCGCCGCCTGTAGCGCTTTGCGGGTTTGCACCACGCCGAGCGTGGAGTGAAACAAAAACAGATACTCCGTCATTTTTTCACCCGTTGCCCGATCATCGCTGCGCCGATCGCCCCGGCAAACTGCGCGTCCGGGTGCGTCTGCACCGGCATATTCACATGCGCCGACAGCATTCTGCTAAATGCCGCGCAGTGGCTGACACCGCCGGTAAACAGCAACGGCCCCTGCGCCGACAGCCTGCCGATAAAGTTGGCGCTGCGCCGCGCCATAGCGTTGACGACGCCCGCCAGAATCCCCTCTGGCGGCACGCCCGCCGAGCGCAGACTGATCACCTCGGACTCGGCAAACACCGTGCACATGCTGGTAATGGCGTGGGGTTCAACGCCTTCCGTCAGCGCATCCAGTTGCTCGACGCTGGCACCCAGCGTGCGGGAAATCACTTCCAGGAAGCGCCCGGTGCCCGCCGCGCATTTGTCATTCATCAGGAAATCGGTGAGATTGCCCTCTTCATCCAGCTGAATCACCTTGCTGTCCTGACCGCCAATATCAATCACCGTGCGGGTTTCCGGCAGCAGCAGCCGCGCGCCGCGCCCATGGCAGGAGATCTCCGTCACCTGCTTGTCGGCAAAATCTACCAGCTGGCGGCCATAGCCGGTGAGCGTCAGGAACGGCCGCGCTTCCAGCCCGGCGCGCAGCGTCTCCCACGCCTCAACGATCGCGTCAGCGGGGCGAAACGGCGTAGGGGTGAGGAAACGACGGCGGATAACGCCGTCTTCCAGCAGGATGCCTTTGGTGGCGGTTGACCCTGAATCAATGCCTATTGATAACGTCACGCGCGCTCCTACAGCATTTCAATAAAGGCCGCGACGCGGGTGCTAAGCTGACCGATATCGGCGGTGGAGTAGTCGGTCTCAATGGCGATATAGGGAATATTATGCTGCTGGCGCACGTGGCGTTTAATCGCCATTGATTCAACGGCATAGGTATGGCAGGCCTGCAAAATCACGTCGACCACACCATCGGCCTGATACTCATCCACCATCTGGCTGAGCAACGTTAAGCGCTGGTCGTTCGGTGAGATGCACGAGCAGCCGATGGCGAGATACTTGTCGGTGAGCGCGTCGTACACGTCGCCGTCCTCGTCAACGCAGCGCTCGGTGGCTTTAGCGCCGGTGCAGTTTTCAAAACCGACCACCCAGCCGCCGTTATCCTCAATGGCTTTCACCACTTTCTCCGCCGCGCCGCCGATCGGGCAGCCGGTAATCAGAATGCGCGGGCGGGCGTCCAGCCGCTTGCCGTTTTCCCACTCCTGACGCACGCGCTCGGCCATGCCGTTCAGCTCGTCAATCAGTGTTTCTTTATCGAAGCGGAAGGTCGCGCCGTACACCACTTTCAGAATGTCGCTGCCGCTGAGCGCCGGAGGATTGAGTTGCCCGACGCGGTAAAAGTTAGCCAGCGCCCGGCGCTCGCGGTTTTTGAGGGCGATGGCCTCGCGCAGGGAGGCTTCGGTAATCGCCGTGCCAAAACGTGCTTCAACCGCCTGCTGGAGGCGCAGAATCTCCGCTTTCCACAGCGCGCGGGAGGCGGCATCGGCGGCACTGTTCGGCAATTGCATCACGTGTACCGGCTTAAATTCGGCCATGTACTCGTACATCTTCTTCTTGCCATCGCAGGTGGTTTCACCGACCACCAGATCGGAGAAATAAAAGTAGGGGCATTTATCGGTTTTGCCGAAGCCGTAGCTGCTTTTGATCAGCGGGCAGAGGTTGCGCGGCAGGTCTTTTTCGGCCTCTTCAATGGTTTCATCAGAGGTGGAGCACAGTGAGACCACTACCGCGCCCGCCGCCATCGGAATTTCCTGCGGCATAAAGGTGCAGTAGGTGCCGACCAGCGGCGTGCCTTGCTCTTTGAGATCCATCACGGTAAGAAAGCCTTTCTGGCGGGCTTCGGAGAACTGATCGAAAATGGCGGGTAGATCGGTGATAAGCGACATGATTTTCCTTCCCCGTAACACGGGAGACGATAAAATGAGCCGCTATTATAACCACGTATAATTTGTGGTTATATTGATCCGCGATCCGCTTAGAGAATTTTCTTCAGATCCATCTCTTCCTGAATGCGTTCGCTCCACGCGAAGTGGGTACGAATCGCCTCATCAATCCCGGCGTTATAAAAGGCTGGCCCCAGCTTCTCGATAATAAAATCGATAAAGAACTCGGCGTCGAACTGCTCCAGCTCGAGGTTGAACTGTTTTTCGCAGTAGTCGGTCAACTGGTCGCGCAGCTTCTCGCGCTCGGCAGGGGTAAGGGTGATTTCCGTGGTCATAGTGGCTCCTGTGTATTGCCGTCTGGCAGCTATCAATATCACAAACTCGACTTTGTCACCCGCCTGGATATTTCTATATTCGGGTTTCTGACGATTTTAAAGGGGCGCAATCATGACTGCTGTGAATACTGCTGATACCGATTTTCCTTTATTAAATTTACGCCGCGTGGCGGGCAATATCGGCGCGGAGATCCGCGATATCCGTCTTTCCGCCGAGCTGGATGCTGAGACTTTCGCCCAGCTCGACGCGGCGCTGGTCAAATACAAAGTGCTGTTCTTCCGCCAGCAAAGCCATCTTACCGATGCCGAACATCAGGCCTTCGGCGCGCGTTTTGGCAAAGTTGTCGCCCACCCGACGGTCCCTTCCCCGGAAGGCACCAAATTGTTTGAACTCGACGCCTCCAAAGGCGGCGGCCGCGCCGACTCCTGGCACACCGACGTCACCTTCGTTGACGCCTTCCCGAAAATCTCCATCCTGCGCGGCGTCACCATCCCGGAATACGGCGGCGACACCGTGTGGGCCAACACCGCCCGCGCCTACGAACAATTGCCGGAGACGCTCAAACGCTTCGTCGACACCCTGCATGCGGTGCACAGCAACGACTATGACTACGGCGCCGAGCGCACCATCGTCGAAGCGCACCGCCTGGCGCATCACCAGAAAGTGTTCGTCTCATCGCTGTGGGAAGCCGAGCACCCGGTGGTGCACGTCCACCCGGTCAGCGGCGAACGTGCTTTGCTGCTGGGGCATTTTGTGAAGCGGCTGGTGGGCTTTAGTTCTCGCGAATCCGCGCAGCTGTTCGAATTGCTGCAAAACCGCATCACCCGCCTCGACAACACTGTGCGCTGGCAATGGCAGCAGGACGACGTGGTGATTTGGGACAACCGCAGCACCCAACATTACGCGGTCAACGACTACGGCACCCAGCCGCGCGTGGTGCGCCGGGTGACGGTGGAAGGGGAGATTGCTGTTGGGGTGGATGGCAGCCGCAGCCGCACGGTTTCAAAACCGCAGGATGCGGCGAATGGGGAAAGTGCGGTGAGTGCGGCGTCGTAATACTAGCGTTGGGCGGTGGATTCATCCCATTCCATCGCCACCTTCACCGCCATCCCCAACTGCACCATCACCTCCCGATGCTTCTCGATCGGCGGCAGCGCGCAGTTGATCCTTAAGCAGTTCCGGTATTTCCCCGACGCCGAAAACAGCGATCCCGGCGCGACCTGGATCTTCATCCGGCACAGTTGCTGAGCGACGCACACCATATCGACCTGCTCCGGCAGCTCTACCCACAGCATAAAGCCGCCGGTCGGGCGGGTCACGCAGATCCCGCAGGGGAAAAACTCGCGCAGCCAGCAGGTGTAGATCTCCAGGTTGCGCTGGTAGATCTGGCGCATGCGGCGCACATGGCGGTGGTAGTGACCTTCGCGGATAAAGTTGGACGCCGCCAGCTGCGTGGAGGGGACATTGGTGCCGCTGGCGGCATACTTCATCTGCAACAGCTTATCGTAATAGCGACCGGGGGCTATCCAGCCGATGCGCAGGCCTGGCGCGATGGTTTTGGTAAACGAGCTACACAGCATCACCCGGCCGTCGATATCCCACGAGTGGATGGTGCGCGGGCGCGGGTAGTCGGTGGCCAGTTCGCCGTAGATGTCGTCCTCGAAAATCACAATATCGTAGCGCTGCGCCAGGTTTAGCATCGCGCGTTTGCGGGCGTCGGGCATGATAAAGCCCTGCGGGTTGTTGCAGTTGGGGACGAGGATCACTCCTTTGATCGGCCACTGATCGAGCGCCAGCTCCAGCGCTTCGACGCTGATCCCGGTATTGGGATCGGTCGGGATCTCGATCGCCTTCAGGCCCAAACCGCGCAGTAGCTGCATGGTGCCGTAATAGGTGGGGGATTCCACGGCGATAATATCGCCCGGCTGGCATACCGACAGCAGTGCCAGCGACAGCGCGTTGTGGCAGCCGCTGGTGATAACCAGATCGTCAGCGTTGACGACCGAGCCGCCGTCAAGCATCAGGCGAGCGATCTGTTCGCGTAGCTCACGACGTCCGGCCAGCTCATCGTAGTTCAGCACTTCACTGATATTGTGCTGCACCACGCGGCTCATCTCGCGCCATAGCGGTTTGAGGGTGGACTGGGTGACGTCCGGCGAGCCGCCGCCGAAGGGTATGATGGATTTATCGCTGCGAGCCTCCAGCATGTTCAGTACCTGATCCCACTGGGTGATCTCCACCGGACGCTGCACCGGGCGCGACATATGAGGCACCGGCGGCTGCGCTTTCTGCGGCGCGACGAAGTAGCCGGAGCGCGGCTGTGGCGTAATGAGCTGGCGCTGTTCCAGCATCTGATAGGCCTGCTGCACGGTGCTGATACTCACGCCGTGTTCCTGGCTCAGGCTGCGTACGGAGGGAAGCTTTTCGCCGTGGCGATACAGCCCTTGTTCAATTCGCTCGGCCAGCAGGTTGGCCAGATGTTGGTAACGCGTCATTGCTGTATCCCCGTTTGTCGCCATACAGATGAAAAAACCAGTACAGTCAGGCGAAAAAAACCGCACGCAGGTATCGTTTTAGCGAATCTGTATGTTAAAGAAAAGTGTTTTTTGAATCTGTATTGCAACAGCAGAAATCCGCGAAGATAAAGCCTCTGGCAAGGTGAGGAGGCGAAGTATGGAATTTCATGAGAACAGGGCAAGACAGCCATTTATCGGCTTTGTACTGGTGTGGCGTTTTATCAAAACATGGTGGCGCGTGCAGCAAACGCGCCGCATATTGCAGCGAATGAGCGACGAACAGCTGAGAGATGTGGGCTTAAGGCGAGATGAACTGCGTTAATATTTGGGCGGCGTCGCCGAACACGCCGCCCATTCTCGTTTTAGCCGAGGATAAATTGCCACAGGATCCAGCCGCCAAAGCCGATCAGGATACCGCCCGCGGTGCGCTCGATTTTCCAGATCAGATTTCCCAGACGCCGCTGAACCTGCGGCAGCGCGAGCAGTATCACCAGCAGTAAATCCCACAGCAGCACCACGCTGGTCATCCAGATACCGCAGGCCGCCTGTTGCGCCACGGTGACGTTCGGCCCAAGCAGCGCGGTCATCAGCGCCAGATAAAACAGCGCGTTTTTCGGGTTCAGTAGCGCAGAGCCGAGCCCTAAAAGCAGCTGTTTCGCGAGCGAGGGGCAGATTTGTGCGCAATGGCGCCATTCGAGCGGTGCGGCGCGGCTTTTCAGCAACGCGTAGCCTATCCACAGCAGATAGGCGGCGCCCAGTAGCTCAATGATGTCAAAGAGCAGCGGCGCCTGGCGCAGCAGCCCGGAGCCAATTACCACCAGCAGGATATACAACCCGTTGCCCGCCGCGATGCCCAGGCACAGCCCGACGCTGCCGCGCAGGCGATAACGGACGGCATAGCCCACCAGTAAAAAGAAATCCGGCCCGGGGCTCAGCAGCGCCATAAAATGCGCCAGCGCCAGCGCGGGAAACGCCGGGGGAAGTAACGTTGTGACCTGTTCCATAGCGACCTCAGTGAAAATACTGAAGGCAGCTTATGTCGGCTTACGCGCTAATTATTGTCGGATATTGATCGGCCAAGCGCGTACTGACGCGGCGTGGCGGCGGTGTAGCTGACGAAGGTTTTATGGAAATGACTCTGGTCGGCAAAGCCGCTTTGGTAGGCGACATCGGCGATATCGTCCCCGGCGCGCAGCCGTGCTTTGGCGTACTCCACGCGGGAATTATTGAGAAAGCTGCCGGGGGTCAGGCCCGTATCCTGCTTGAACGTCCGGATTAGGGTCTCTTTGCGCAGCGAAAAGCGCGTGGCGAACTCATCAAGAGAGGGCGGAGAGACGGGGTTAGCCAACAGCGCCTGCTGCAATTGCTGGCTGGTGGCGCGCAGCGTTTCTTCACCGTTCGCGCTCAGGGAAAGGGCGGATAACAGCGCGGTCAGCGCGTCGGTGGACATCTGCTCGACCACGTTGAGATACAGACGGAACAGCGCGCCGTGGCGAATCACCTGTCGGGCTAATGGCAGTGGCGTGTCGATGTAGAGCATATGGTAGCTGCGCGGTTTCCCCTGTATCGGGTTGCAGCTATGCGGAGCGTGGGCGGGGATAACGATAAGGTCACCTGGGGATAAAAGGTACTCCAGCCCGTCACAGGCGCAGCGCGTTCCGCCTTCGAGAATCGCCCCTATCGAGAGCTGCGGGTGGCTGTGGCGCTTGTAGGCCTGCGTGCTCTGCCAGGTGCTGCGCCGCTCAAGCCCAGGCAGTCGGGTGAAGGTCTGATGAATATCGCGTGGTGTGGTCATTCGTTCGTCCCGGCGGTTTTTTATTTTTATACCACATCAGGAAAAAGCGGGCAGGGGTGTGTGAAAATTAAACGATTCGCTTTAGATCACATTAACAGATTTAATGTATCAAATAACTGCTATCAGACTCACAGTTCGCGCTGAAATTATTCGCCTCATATAGATAAGTGCTGCTTCGCAGCTAGCATCAACTCGCTAATCATACACCTGAAAGAGGATACAATGAAAAATACAAATCGTATGATCGTGAACTGTGTTGCTGCTTCCCTGATGTGTTCCTGGAGCCTTACCGCCCTGGCGGCAGGTACCCAGACCGAGGTCAAGATTGTTCGCGATGAATACGGCATGCCGCATATTTACGCTGATGATACCTATCGGCTGTTTTACGGCTATGGCTACGTGGTGGCGCAGGATCGCCTGTTCCAGATGGAGATGGCGCGACGCAGCACGCAGGGCACGGTCTCTGAAGTGCTTGGTAAGTCGTTTGTGCGTTTTGATAAGGACATTCGTCAGAACTATTGGCCGGACTCTATTCGCGCGCAGATCGCCGCGCTTTCTGCGGAAGATAAATCTATCCTGCAAGGCTATGCCGACGGTATGAACGCCTGGATTGATAAGGTGAACGCCAACCCCGGCAAGCTGCTGCCAAAACAGTTTGCCACCTTCGGTTTCGCCCCGCAGCACTGGCAGCCTTTTGATGTAGCGATGGTTTTTGTCGGCACCATGGCGAACCGTTTTTCTGACAGCACCAGCGAAATTGATAACCTGGCGCTGCTGACCGCTCTCAAAGACAAGTACGGCAAACAGCAGGGGATGGCGGTCTTTAACCAGCTGAAATGGTTGGTTAACCCGTCCGCGCCGACCACCATTTCCCCTGAGGAGAGTTACTACCCGCTCACCTTCGACCTTCAGAACACGCAAACGGCAGCGCTGCTGCCGCGCTATGACCGCCCGGCACCGATGCTCGACCGGCCAGCAAAAGGCGCCGATGGTGCGCTGCTGGCGCTGACGGCGGGGCAAAACCGGGAAATCATCGCCGCGCAGTTTGCGCAGAGTGGGGCCAACGGGCTGGCGGGCTACCCGACAACCAGCAACATGTGGGTGATTGGCAAAAGCAAAGCGCAGGATGCGAAGGCCATTATGGTCAACGGCCCGCAGTTTGGCTGGTACGCGCCTGCGTATACCTACGGCATTGGCCTGCACGGCGCGGGCTATGATGTCACCGGGAATACGCCGTTCGCTTATCCTGGGCTGGTGTTTGGTCACAACGGTACAATTACATGGGGATCTACCGCTGGTTTCGGCGATGATGTCGACATCTTTGCCGAAAAATTATCGAAGGATAAACCGGGCTATTACCAACATAACGGCCAGTGGGTGAAAATGCTGAGCCGCGAAGAGACCATTAAGGTCAAAGACGGCCAGCCGGAGACCTTTACCGTCTGGCGCACTCTGCACGGCAACGTGATTCAAACCGACCCCGCAACCGAAACGGCCTACGCCAAAGCGCGCGCGTGGGACGGCAAAGAGGTGGCCTCGCTGCTGGCGTGGACTCATCAGATGAAGGCCAAAAACTGGCAGGCGTGGACGCAGCAGGCGGCAAAACAGGCGCTTACCATCAACTGGTACTACGCCGACGTTAACGGCAATATCGGCTACGTGCATACTGGCGCGTACCCTGACCGCCAGCCGGGCCACGACCCGCGCCTGCCGGTGCCCGGCACCGGCAAGTGGGACTGGAAAGGGCTGCTCTCGTTCGATTTGAACCCGAAAGTGTATAACCCGCAGTCGGGCTATATCGCCAACTGGAACAACTCACCGCAAAAAGATTACCCGGCGTCCGATCTGTTTGCCTTCCTGTGGGGCGGCGCGGATCGCGTGACCGAGATTGACCGCATTCTTGATAAGCAGCCGCGCTTTACCGCCGACGAGGCCTGGGACGTGATCCGCAAAACCAGCCGTCAGGACCTGAACCTGCGGCTGTTCCTGCCCACGCTGAAAGACGCGACGGCTAGCCTTCCGGTGAGCGACCCGCGTCGTCAACTGGTGGATACGCTGGCGGTCTGGGATGGCAGCAACCAGCTGAACGAAGGCGGTAAAACCTATCAGCAGCCGGGGTCGGCGATTCTGAATGCGTGGCTGACCAGCATGCTGAAGCGAACGGTGGTCGCGGCGGTGCCGAAGCCGTTCGGCGACTGGTACAGCGCCAGCGGCTATGAGACGACGCAGGACGGGCCCACCGGTTCGCTGAACATCAGCGTGGGGGCGAAGATCCTTTATGAGGCGCTACAGGGGGAGAAGTCGCCAGTTCCACAGGCGGTCGATCTGTTTGGCGGAAAACCGCAGCAAGAAGTGGTGCTGGCGGCGCTGGACGATGCCTGGCGGACGCTGTCAACACGCTACGGTAATGACCTGAACGGCTGGAAAACCCCGGCGATGGCGCTGACCTTCAGGGCCAACAACTTCTTCGGCGTGCCGCAGGCGGCAGCGGAAGAGGCGCGTCATCAGGCGGAATACCAGAACCGTGGCACGGAAAACGACATGATCGTGTTCTCACCGTCATCCAGCAAAAGCCCGGTGCTTGCCTGGGACGTAGTCGCGCCGGGTCAAAGCGGGTTTATTGCCCCGGACGGCAAGGCGGATAAACACTATGACGATCAGCTGAAAATGTACGAGACCTTCGGGCGAAAATCGCTGTGGTTAACGCCGCAGGAAGTCGACGCGCACAAGGAATCGCAGGAAGTATTGCAGGTGAAGCGGTAATTGATGAGCTGTCATTCCCCGTCTTGTCCGGCGGGGGATGTTAATTCAGAAACCTCCGTTTATACCCAACTTTACGCCCATATCCAGTCATCTTGACTACGCTTAATACCCTAAGCGGTAAAACAAGGAGACACAATATGGCTTACCAGACAGTTAATCCTGCCACTAACCAGCTTATTAAGGAATATCCCTCGCATAGCGATGCGGACGTTGAAGCGGCGCTGAAGGCCGCCGATGCGCTCTATCACTCCGACTGGGCGAAAGGTGATATAGACCAACGCTTGCCGGTGCTGCATAAGCTTGCCGATCTGATTGACGAGCGCGCGGAGGAGCTGGCTAAAATCGCCAGCCAGGAGATGGGCAAACTGATTGAACAGAGCCGTGGCGAAGTGAAACTCTGCGCGCAAATTGCCCGCTACTACGCCGATAACGCGAAGCAGTTTTTAGCGCCGGTGAAGTACAAATCTGAACTGGGCGAGGCGTGGGTAGAGCATCACCCGATTGGCGTGCTGATGGCCGTTGAGCCGTGGAATTTCCCGTATTACCAACTGATGCGCGTGCTGGCGCCGAACCTTGCGGCGGGTAACCCGGTACTGGCCAAGCACGCCAGCATTGTGCCGCACTGCGCAGAGACCTTTGCGCATCTGGTCCGCGAAGCGGGCGCGCCGGAAGGGGCGTGGACTAACCTTTATATCTCTCAGGATCAGGTGGCGAAGATTATCGCCGACGACCGCGTACAGGGGGCGGCGCTGACCGGCTCGGAAAAAGCGGGTTGCGTGGTGGCCGCACAGGCGGCGAAGCACATTAAAAAATCGACCCTTGAGCTGGGCGGTAACGACGTGTTCGTGGTGCTGGACGACGCGAATCTGGAAAAAGCGGTGAAAATTGGCGTCAATGCCCGCTTGAATAACGCCGGGCAGGTTTGTACCGCGGCGAAGCGCTTTATTTTGCATGAGAAAATCGCCGATGCCTTCCTGGAAAAATTCACCGACGCCTTTAAGCAGGTGAAGATTGGCGATCCGCTGGATGAAAGCACCACGCTGGGGCCGTTGTCCTCGAAGGATGCGCTGGAAACGCTGACCAAACAGGTGAACGCGGCGGTGAAAAACGGCGCGAAACTGCACTTAGGCGGTAAGCCGGTGCAGCGTGACGGTAGCTTCTTTGAACCGACCATTCTGACTCATATCACCCGCGATAACCCGGCGTACTTTGAAGAGTTCTTTGGCCCGGTGGCGCAGATTTATGTCGTGAAGAGTGACGACGAGGCGGTGGCGCTGGCCAACGACTCCCACTACGGTCTGGGCGGCGCGGTGTTCAGCCAGGATATTGAGCGGGCGAAGAAAATGGCCTCGCGCATTGAAACCGGTATGGTCTACATCAACTGGCTGACCGATACCGCGGCCGAGCTGCCGTTTGGCGGCGTGAAGCGTTCCGGCTACGGGCGCGAGCTGTCGGATCTGGGGATTAAAGAATTTGTGAACCAGAAGCTGGTGGTGGTGCGGAAATAGCGGCGCGTTGATGCCCTCCTGGATGGGAGGGCATCAGGTCTTGCGGCTATTGGCGTAAACCGGCAAACGCCGCGCGAATCTCTTCTTCCGGCAGTTGGATGCCAATAAATACCAGCGTGCTGTGCGGCGTTTCGTTGCCCCACGGGCGGTCCCAGTCGGCGCTGTACAGGCGCTGTACGCCCTGGAACAGCAGGCGGTTCGGCTCACCGTCAATCCACAGCATTCCCTTGTAGCGCAGCAGCTTGTCGGCGAAGTCCAGCAGGAGATTCTCCATCACGCGGGAGACGTCGCTGATATCCACCGGATAATCCAGCTCCACCACAATCGACGACACGTCGTTTTGCTTGTCGGCCATAAAGTGGAAGCGTGGTGTTGAGGTGATGTTCTCTTCCAGCATAAAGCCGTTGGTGTTGAACAGCAGGCCGAGGTCGATATCGCCGTGGGTGACGGTGTAAATCGGCGCGCGGGCGTTGATGCGCGTCAGGCGTTCGCGCAGCTTTTCGCTTTCGCCGGCGACGTCGGTTTTGGTGAGTAGAATGCGGTCGGCGTAGCCTACCTGCGACTGGGCGATGGTGAACTGGTTCATCTGATCGTTAGCATGTACCGCGTCAACCAGCGCAATCACGCCGTCCAGCAGGTAGCGTTCGCA
>NZ_CBDKZX010000049.1:0-31035 GCF_965301105.1 Kluyvera sp. | reverse complement strand
ATCCTCTCTCGCCGACCAATTTTGAACCCCGCTTCGGCGGGGTTTTTTGTTTTCTTCGTTCCAAGCACATTTCCGAATTTCTCGCCATGCGCAAAAAACGCCCCTTTCGCTGAGAAATGCTTCACTATGATGAAGCATTCCCGTGCATAAGGATGGCGAGACGATGCCCCAACAGATCCCAATCCGCGCGTTTCACGCGATGGCCAAGCCCAGCGGCTCTGACTGCAACCTCAACTGTACCTACTGTTTTTATCTTGAGAAGCAAGCGCTTTACCCCGACGTGTGCTCACGCATGAGTGACCAGACGCTGGAGGCCTACATCAAAAACTATATTGCCGCCGTTGAAGCGCAGGCTGAAGTGGCCTTTACCTGGCAGGGTGGCGAGCCGACGCTGCTGGGGCTCGACTTTTATCGTCGCGCGGTGGCGTTACAGGCTAAATACGGCGCGGGTCGACGCATCAGCAACAGTTTTCAGACCAACGGCGTGTTGCTGAATGACGAGTGGTGCCTCTTTTTCCGCGAACAGCGTTTTTTAATCGGCCTGTCTCTGGATGGTCCGGCGGAGATTCACAACGCCTATCGTCTGACAAAAGGCGGCAAGCCCACGCACAAGCTGGTGATGCGCGCGCTGGCGCTACTGCAAAAACACGGTGTTGATTACAATGTTCTGGTCTGCGTGAACCGCCAAAGCGCACAGCAACCGCTTAAAGTTTATGATTTTCTGTGTGAATCCGGCGTGGAATTCATCCAGTTTATCCCGGTCGTCGAGCGTCTGGCTGGCCCGCGGGAAGCCAATGTGGGGCTTTCGCTGCAGGGGCCAGGGAGTGAGCATTCAGCAGAGAGGGTCACGGCCTGGTCCGTTCGCCCGAAAGCCTACGGTGAGTTTCTTACCGCGATTTTTGACCGTTGGATCCAGCGCGACGTCGGTAAAGTGTTTGTGATGAACATTGAGTGGGCTTTTGCCAACTTTGTCGGCGCGCCCGGTGCGGTGTGTCATCATCAGCCCACCTGCGGGCGCTCGATCGTCGTTGAGCACAGCGGTGATGTTTATGCCTGTGATCACTATGTCTACCCGGAATTCCAGCTCGGCAATCTCCATCAACACAGCTTTGCGCAGATGGTTGATACCTCTGAGCAGGAACAGTTTGGGCGCGATAAATTTGCCCGCCTGCCGGTGGCCTGTAAGCAGTGTGAAGTGCTGAGGGCGTGCTGGGGCGGCTGCCCTAAGCATCGCTTTATCCCAACGGAGGGTGGTGAGCAAAACTACCTGTGTGAAGGTTTCCGCCACTACTTCCGTCATTTGCCTCCGTATCTGAAAGCGATGCGCGATCTGCTTGCCAGCGGTCGCCCGGCCAGCGACATCATGAAGGCGCAGCGGGTATTCCCATCGCACAAATAGCCAGCTCGCCGGAGATGTTTCCGGCGAGCTGGATCAGTGCGGCTGTCAGAGCTTGATTTGAACTTTTGGCGGATATTTTTTCAGGATAGCCATGTAGTCATGTACTTCGGTCTGTAGCGGCACGCCCATAGGGATGTGACGGATGCCAACAGATTCGCTTTCCTGTGGGTCGGTATACAGATTAAACATCATGCTTCCTGCCGTCTGCATCACCGCGCCGGTGAAGCCGCCCTGATAGCCGGTTTGGGTAAAGGCATACGGTTGTTGAATCAGCAGATGATATTTAAACTCATCGATACGCACGGCAGAGAGCTGGCCGTTGAGGAAGTAGTGTTCCGCCTTGCGGTTAGACTGCCCGTTGCTGCCAAGGAAGAATGAGGACTGATCGACCCCGTCAATGAAGGTGGTTTTGGGTACCAGTTTAGAGACTTCCGCTCCCGGTTTACCGGCCAACGCCAGCGCCGTTGGGAACAGATCCGCCAGATCGACGATACCGTCGGACTTACGCGGCTGGATCATCCCCTTCCAGTAAACGAAGGTGGGGACGCGGACGCCGCCTTCCCAGGTAGAGCCTTTTGCACCCCGGAACGGCGTGCGGCCATGCGGTGGGACTTCCGCTTCCGGACCGTTATCGGAGGTGAAGACGATCAGCGTATTATCCAACTGACCGTTGTTCTCCAGTGTTTTATACAGGTTGGCGAACACATCATTCATTTCAACCATGCAGTCGCTAAAGGATGTGCGCGCCGGTGAACTTCCCGCATATTTGGCGTTAGGGTAGTTGTCGAAGTGGCAGCCGCGCGTGCCGTAGTACAGGAAAAAAGGCTTATCGCTTTTCGCCATCTTGTTGAGGAAGTCTACGCCGTACTGCATCCAGCGCTGATCGAGATCCTCCATATACTTTGGCGTAATGTCAGCAATCGCTTCCTGTTTACCGCCTCGTACCGCGTGAACGTCATCTTTACTGAACGGCAGATTTTTAATGTATTCGGAGCGAGATGGGCTTAGCGCAACCTCTGGGTTCACGTTGACGTCACGCCACTCGGTATACATATCAGAGACCGAATTAAACCCGCGGAAATCATCAAAGCCGACGTTCTGGGGCTGCGAGCCTTCATTTTCGCCCATGTGCCATTTACCGATCGCCTGAGTGACATAACCCTGATCGTGCAGCAATTGCGGCAGGGTGGTTAACCCTTCCAGCCCCCCGGGCATGCCATACATCGGGGGCATCAGAATCCCGTGGTGTACCGAGTATTGACCGGTCATGATGGTGGCGCGCGTGGGAGAGGAGCTGGGCTGCGAGTAAGCAGAAGTCAAAATTAACCCCTGACTGGCAACGGCATCGATATCCGGAGTTGGGTTGCCAACCGCGACACCGCCGCCGTTAAAGCCAACATCCATCCAACCTACGTCATCCAGAATGAAGATGATAACGTTAGGTTTTTTTCCGGTTTTTTTCTCGATGTCGGCCAGCTTTTGCTGCGCCTCTTTATTCTGTTCGGGGTGCATCATTACCGGCATCATATTATCGGCAATAGATGTCGCTTTTTTTACCAGATATTGATTAGGGTGATCGTAACCGGAGTAACCTTGCTTAGCTGTCGCTACCGCAGGTGTATCTACCGCATTAGCAAACGCAGGAAGCGCCGTAATGATAGCTACAGCCAGCAGCTTACGTGGGAAAGATAAATCCATTATATAATCTCCAGGTAATATATTATTGATAGATACAACAGCCTTGGATAAGAAGGTTAAAACAACTATCTAATAATTATGGATAAAAGATTACAGCAACGGCTGGCGTTGCCTGTGAAGAATCGTATACCTTAATTTCTTCTGCTGTAAATATAATGACAGCGCAGGTGCGATAATGGATTAATAATCAATTGTTACTAATTTCTAAATAATTTGCCGCATGAATGAGGCCGATATTGGTATCTGGTTTTATTATTTATATATTGCCGTGGCTTATTATTATGGTTAAATAAAACGGCAAAGTGAAATGACTGCGATGGCATGTTTTTTGATGAGTTAAAAAAGACGATATTGTCTTTAACCAGACATGTCATTTCTCAAAATTTTATGACATAATGCGCCGCGTAGATGCTCATTCCATCTCTTATGTTCGCCTTGTGCCTCATAAACTCAGGAATGACGCAGAGCCATTGACGGTGCTTATCGTCCACTGACAGATGTCGCTTTTGCCTCATCAGACACCATGGACATAACGTTGAGTGAAGCACCCATTAGTTGTCGAATTAAACCTGTTTAACGCCTGCTCCCAAAAAGAGCGGGCGTTTTTTTATGGGTAAAAAAGAAAAGGGGCCATTCGGCCCCTTTTTGCTAGCGCGTAGATTACGCTGGCGGGTTGTTCTGCAGCGTCAGCATCAGCCCGTCCCGGCGCATGGCAGCGGCTTCTTCCGGCTGTTTCAGGCGGTCAAGCGTGTCAGCCAACCAGGCATAGTCGAAAGCATCCGGACGCTGCTTAAGCGCGGCGCGAAACGCCAGGCTCGCTTCCTGCCACTCGCCGTGCTTCATCAGCGACTGGCCCAGCGTGCTCCACAACAGCGGGCGGTCGCCTACGGTTTTGATCTGCTGGCGCAGCAGTTTTTCCATCTGCTCCGGGTTATTGGTGTGCAGACGAGGAATCAACATCACCAGACGATCGTCATACTGACGCTTCAGGCCGTCGATGATGATCTGCTGTGCGGTGTCATGATCGTCACACTCAATGAGGTGATCCGCCATGGCAACCTGCAGGGCCACCTGATGACGCGTTTTACGGCTTTGATTCTTCCACCAGTCACGCAGCCCTTCGCTGCCCTGGTCGGCGCGTACCTGGTCCATCAGACCAATCCACGCCTGCTGCTCCAGCGCCGCGCGATGGGCGTCATCGCCGACGTTGGCTTTCGCCATTGACGGGATGATATCCAGCAGCGAACTCCAGGCCCCGGTCTGAATATAGGCCTGCTCGGCCAGACGCAGTACTTCCGGATGGCGTGGGGCGATTTCCAGCAGCTTATCAATACCGTGGCGCGCCGCGTGGGTTTCATGACGCGCCAGCTGTAGACGGACGCGAGTGATCTCAACCGGGATCAAATCGTTACCGGCATTTTCCGCTGCACGCTGTAGGTGTTGATTGGCGCGCGCTTCGTCACCGCGCTGCTGCGCGGCTTCAGCCGCCAGCAGGTAGTTGACGACAGGCTGTTCCGCGTGATCGGCATTTTTCGACATCAGCTTTTCAACCTGCTGATAGTCGCCTTCCGCCAGTTTCAACAGCGCCTGCTCGGTCTGCTTGCGTGCGCGACGGCGTTTACGGCCCACGAACCAGCCTCGGGTATGGGCGCTGGTACGGAAAATGCGGCGCAGAATCCATTCCAGCGCGAACAGGACCACCATGATCAGAATCATGATGATGACCAACCCGGTGACGCTGGTTTCAATGTTGTAATTGTCGGTCTGAATTAGCACGTACCCCTGGTGACCTGCAATCATCGGGCCGACCACCACGCCGGCAATCAGCAGTGCAAAGAGTAATAAGACTTTAAGCATCGATTACTCTCCTTGCGCTGGGGCTGGCGCAGGCTCTGCGGCGGCCGGTTGCTCTGCCGTAGGCTGAGCGGCAGCCGGCTGTGCCATCAGGTTACGTACGCGGGTCTGCATCAGCTTTTCCAGAATCGGCTGGCTTTGCAGGGTTTCCGGAACGTCCATGGCGATACTCTGCTGGCTGAGTTGATCGATGTCGTTCAGGAACGTTTTCGTGGCGGCGTCATCGGTATCATAGTAGGCACGTACCCAGGTCGAGACGTTATCCAGCGCCTGCTTGTAGGTTTCCTGCTGATGACGCGGCACTGCCTGCGAGGCGGCAAGCAGTTGAGCGCGGATGTTCTCGCGCAGGTAGATATCCTGGTTCGGCGCCAGCAGCGGAACGGCGGTCTCGTCGCGGCGGCGAATGGTAATAAAGCTGTCCATAAAGTTCTGCCAGCTTTTTTGCAAATTGACGCGCCACTCGCTGAGCGAAGCCGACAGTTCGCCATCGTCGCTGTCCATCGGCGAATCGTCAGTATTGTTGTCCGCCAGACGCAGGTTATCCACCTGATTAGCAAGCTGGTTCACCTTCAGAATGATGCCGTCGAAATCAACCTGCGACACGGCGGAAAGGCTGGCGATATCTTCGGTAATTGCCCGGCGCGCGGTAATCAGACTGGGGTCGTTCATGTCCGCGAGACTGGCATCCGCGCTTTTCAGCAGTGCGGCAGCGGTGGTCACGTCCTGATCGCTCCACAGCTTGCGCCCGGCCAGCTTCACCAGGAAATCGGACTGGGCCAGCAGCCAGGTTTTTGAATCGGTGCCGGAGATAGCAGCCACTTTTTGCTGCACTTCATCCAACTGTTTGGCCATTTCGCTCTGCTGGGCTTTCGCCGCATCAAGCTGTTCGGCCTGTTGTTTAATGGTGGTTTCCAGCGCCTCTTTCTGCGCATCCTGCGCTTTTTGCAGCGCGATGAGCTGATTGGCGAGAGTATCGCTGGTGGTGGATTGGTTGACGGCCTGCTGTTTACCCCAGCCGTACAGACCGATGCCCGCCGCCAGCGCGATGGCGATAGCAACGGCGCTTAGCACCAGACTGGTTTTCCCGCCGGTATTTTTCTTCTCAGCATTTTCTGGCTTACGGACCTCGGGTTGCGGCGTGGTGTTCACGACGTCCCCGGATTCTTCAACCACGGCGGAGTTTTCTTTTTGTTCCGTCATTATGGCTTCCAATTTTGAGAGTTATTGTAATGCGCGCAGCAGCGCATCGTTGTCTGCGCTATCGGCAACCTGAATTTCCTGCCAGCCCATCTCCCGGGCCAGTTTTGCAATGCGCTCACTCACCACCAGTAACCGACACTTGAGCAACCAGCTCTCCCGGTACCAGAGGGGAATCAGCGTCCAAAGCTGTTGCAGCATTTCGCCGCTGGTGACCACAATCGTCGAGACGCCTCGTGACTGCCAGCGCATGGCTTCTTCCGCGCCATCGTAGTGAATGGCGCTGCGCTGATAGCATTCACACAGCGTCACGTCGGCGCCACGGGCGGTAAGCGTTTCCGCGAGCAGCTCACGGCCACCGTTGCCGCGCAGAATAAGCGCCTTCTTTCCCGCAATATTTTGTAATTCAGGTAATTGTAGCAATACTTCGCTGATTTCCCGATCTAAAGGGTAGCGTACGTCGGCTCCGCTGACCTGATGCAGAGCCAGCGCCGTAGTGCGACCAATGGCAAAATAGCGGGGAGCCGTCGGCCAGCAAAGGCGCTGCTGCTGTAACTGCGATTGGGCAAAGCTCACCGCATGCTGCGACAACGCGAACGCTAAATCCCCATCGTCCAGCGCGCCAAGCGCTTGGCCGAGCGTATTAAGTTCGCGACCGGGGGTGAATTCAATCAGCGGGAAACTCCAGGCTACTCGCCCCAGCGCGCGCAAACGGCTAACGAGCGCTTCACTTTGCGGGGCGGGGCGGGTAACCAGAATGGTCATACTGAGGCGTCTCCGTCGTAGACCGCGGCAAGAATTTCTCGTGCGCCGTTATCGAGCAGCTCTTCAGCCAGCGCAATGCCCATTTTCTCGGCCTCTTCCGGCAGGCCGCGACGCTCGCCGCAAACCATTTGACTGCCGTCCGGCGCGCCAACCAGCGCGCGCAGCCAGAGTTCTCCATCAATGAGTTCCGCATAGCTGCCGATAGGCACCTGACAGCCGCCTTCCAGCCGCGTGTTCATCGCCCGTTCGGCGCGCACGCGGACAGCAGTGTCGTCATGATTCAACGGCGCCAGCAGCGCACGCGTTTGTTCATCGTCGAGGCGGCACTCAATGCCGACGGCGCCCTGGCCAACGGCCGGGAGCGACTCTTCCGGCGACATCGGCTGGCGGATGCGGGCATCCAGTTCCAGACGTTTAAGGCCGGCAACGGCGAGGATGATCGCATCGTAGTCGCCGTTGTCGAGTTTGCTCAGCCGCGTGCCGACGTTGCCGCGCAGCGAACGAATCACCAGGTCCGGGCGGCGTTTGGCCAACTGGCACTGGCGACGCAGACTGGAAGTGCCGACGACGCTGCCTGCCGGGAGGTCATCCATGCTGGCGTAATGGTTCGAGACGAAGGCGTCACGTGGGTCGTCGCGCTCGCAGATTGTCACCAGCCCCAGCCCTTCAGGGAATTCCACTGGCACATCTTTCATCGAATGCACGGCGATATCCGCGCGATTTTCAAGCAGTGCCAGCTCCAGTTCTTTGACAAAAAGCCCCTTGCCGCCCACTTTGGCCAGCGGCGTATCAAGGATCACATCACCGCGCGTGACCATCGGGACAAGCGTCACCGTCAGCCCAGGATGGCAGGCCTCCAGGCGTTCTTTTACATAGTGCGCTTGCCAGAGCGCGAGCGGGCTCTGACGTGTGGCAATTCTCAAAACTTTGTCTAACATGCTTGTTACCGTCATCTATCGTCCGTTGTCCATCCTAACATTGTTGCCTTAATGATGTTAGTTTTCAGGGATTCATACCCTGAACAATTCGCGATGCAGGAAACGTGCCTTCAGCCTAAACGGAGACAAGCATAAACGGGGTTGTGTTTACCGTTCATTACTGGCACTGTCTTGATCGTATGCCGGGGTTTACAGCAGCATTCAATGCTACACTTGTTGTAGTGCAACATTCTTTACGGTCAACCGGCAAGGTGTTAAATTGATCACGTTTTAAACCATTTTTTGTCCAGAATTCGATAATGACAACGGCGGACGAAAAACGGTAACGGTTCTTCTTGTTGAAATATTAAAACCTCCGTACCGCTTGAACAGGATACGTCGAGGTTTTGAACATCAGGCGATATGTCTTGTACCTCTATATTGAGACGCTAAAACAGAGACTGGATGCCATCAACCAACTGCGCGTGGATCGCGCGCTTGCAGCCATGGGCCCTGCTTTCCAGCAGGTATACAGTCTACTGCCGACATTATTACATTATCATCATCCGCTGATGCCGGGTTACCTTGACGGTAACGTTCCCAAGGGCATCTGCCTCTACACGCCTGATGAAACCCAACGCCATTACCTCGACGAACTCGAGCTGCATCGCGGCATGCCGCCGCAGAGCACTGCCAAGGGCGAACTGCCGATTACCGGCGTTTACACCATGGGCAGCACCTCGTCCGTTGGCCAGAGCTGTTCCTCCGATCTGGATATCTGGGTCTGTCACCAGTCGTGGCTCGACAATGATGAACGCCAATTGTTACAGCGCAAATGCAGCCTGCTGGAAAGCTGGGCGGCATCGCTGGGCGTGGAAGTCAGCTTCTTCCTGATCGACGAAAACCGTTTCCGTCATAACGAAAGCGGCAGCCTCGGTGGGGAAGACTGCGGTTCAACGCAGCACATTTTACTGCTCGACGAATTTTATCGTACGGCGGTGCGCCTGGCGGGCAAACGTATTCTGTGGAATATGGTGCCGTGCGAAGAAGAAGATCATTACGATGACTACGTGATGACGCTCTACGCCCAGGGCGTGCTGACGCCGAATGAATGGCTTGACCTCGGTGGATTGAGTTCGCTCTCCGCCGAAGAGTACTTTGGTGCCAGCCTGTGGCAGCTGTATAAGAGTATCGACTCGCCGTACAAAGCGGTGTTGAAAACCCTGCTGCTGGAAGCCTACTCGTGGGAGTATCCCAACACGCGCCTGCTGGCGAAGGACATTAAACAGCGCCTGCATGATGGCGAGATCGTCTCTTTCGGTCTTGATGCCTACTGCATGATGCTGGAACGCGTGACCGAATACCTGAAGGCCATCGACGACGAAACCCGTCTCGACCTTGTGCGTCGCTGCTTCTACCTGAAAGTGTGCGAAAAGCTCAGCCGTGAACGCGCTTGCGTTGGCTGGCGTCGCGAAGTGGTTGGGCAACTGGTGAAAGAGTGGGGCTGGAGTGAAGAGCGTCTGGCGATGCTCGATAACCGCGCCAACTGGAAAATCGACCAGGTCCGTGAAGCACACAACGAACTGCTCGACGCGATGATGCAGAGCTACCGCAACCTGATCCGCTTCGCCCGTCGTAACAACCTCAGCGTTTCCGCCAGCCCGCAGGATATCGGCGTGCTGACGCGTAAGCTGTACGCGGCGTTTGAAGCGCTGCCGGGCAAAGTGACGCTGGTGAACCCGCAGATCTCCCCGGACCTGTCCGAACCGAATCTGACCTTTATTTATGTTCCGCCGGGACGCGCCAACCGTACAGGTTGGTATCTTTACAACCGCGCCCCGAACATGGAATCCATCATCAGCCATCAGCCGCTGGAATATAACCGCTATCTCAACAAGCTGGTGGCCTGGGCCTGGTTTAACGGCCTGCTGACTTCACGCACGCGCCTGTTTATTAAGGGCAATGGCATTGTCGACCTGGCGAAACTGCAGGAGATGGTTGCTGACGTATCGCACCACTTCCCGCTGCGCCTGCCTGCGCCAACGCCGAAAGCGTTGTACAGCCCGTGTGAAATTCGCCATCTGGCGATTATCGTCAACCTCGAATACGACCCGACGGCAGCCTTCCGCAATCAGGTGGTGCACTTCGATTTCCGTAAGCTGGATACTTTCAGCTTCGGTGAAGACCAAAAATGCCTGGTTGGCAGCGTTGACCTGCTTTATCGCAACTCGTGGAACGAAGTGCGTACGCTGCACTTCAACGGCGAGCAGGCGATGATTGAAGCGCTGAAAACTATCCTCGGTAAAATGCACCAGGACGCCGCGCCGCCGGACAGCGTCGAAGTGTTCTGCTACAGCCAGCACCTGCGCGGCTTGATTCGTACCCGCGTGCAGCAGCTGGTTTCCGAGTGCATTGAACTGCGCCTTTCCAGTACCCGTCAGGAAACCGGCCGCTTCAAAGCGCTGCGTGTCTCCGGGCAAACCTGGGGCCTGTTCTTTGAGCGTCTGAACGTGTCGGTACAGAAGCTGGAAAACGCCATCGAGTTTTACGGCGCGATTTCGCATAACAAGCTGCACGGTCTGTCGGTGCAGGTTGAGACCAACCATGTGGAATTGCCGCCGGTGGTCGATGGTTTTGCCAGCGAAGGGATTATCCAGTTCTTCTTCGAGGAGTCGGGGGAAGATCAGGGCTTTAATATCTATATTCTTGACGAGAGTAACCGCGCAGAGGTGTATCACCACTGTGAAGGCAGCAAAGAGGAGCTGGTGCGCGACGTCAGCCGCTTCTATTCCTCGTCGCACGATCGCTTCACCTACGGCTCAAGCTTTATCAACTTCAACCTGCCGCAGTTCTATCAGATTGTGAAGGTTGACGGCCGTGCGCAGGTGATTCCGTTCCGCAGCCAGGCGATTGTGCCGCCGCCGTCGAATCACGACAACAATAACGCGCCGCTGTTACAGCAGTACTTCTCTTAACTATGATGCCGGATGGCGGTTTCGCCTTATCCGGCAATCAGTCTTAGCGGAAGCTTACTTCCTCACCCGCCTGCTGCGTCGCCGCCTGTTCCAACAGATCCCAGAACGTTTCGCCGCTGCGATCGCAAACCCACTCGTCGCCTTTCAGGTCAAAGTGATAGCCGCCCTGTTTGGTCGCCAGCCACACCTGGTGCAACGGCTCCTGACGGTTAATAATGATTTTACTGCCGTTTTCAAAGCTGATGGTCAACACACCGCCGTTGATTTCACAGTCGATATCGCTGTCGCCATCCCAGTCGTCCAGACGTTCTTCGATGGCTAACCACAGAGTGTCGGCAAGGCGATGAAATTCACTGTCGTTCATTGTTTTATCCCGCTATTTAGTGATAGCGGCAGTATAGCGTGAAACAAATCACGTTGCAGTCAGGCGCTTAACGCTTGCTTTTGCGCCTTCTCCTGCGATGATAGAAAATAGAAAGCATTGAACTACAGGCATCTTAAGAATGAATAAGATTTTTCGACCGCTGGCTTTGTTACTTGCACTGTTTAGCCTTGCAGGCTGCGGCCTGAAGGGCCCGCTCTATTTCCCTCCGGCTGATAAGACGGCGGCACCGCCGACCAAACCCGTGACGCCGCCTGTGCAGAGCGCATCGCCGGACCGTAACGATCGTGGCGACGACGGCGGCCCGACGCAGGTTAACTACTGATTCCGTTCTGTACCGCGCAACTGGAGTAGAAGATGCAGTTCTCTAAAATGCATGGCCTCGGCAACGATTTTATGGTCGTCGACGCGGTAACGCAGAATGTGTTTTTTTCGCCTGAGCTGATCCGCCGACTGGCGGACCGGCATCTGGGCGTGGGTTTTGATCAACTTCTGGTTGTCGAGCCGCCTTACGATCCGGACCTTGATTTCCACTACCGCATTTTCAACGCCGACGGCAGCGAAGTTTCTCAGTGCGGCAACGGCGCGCGCTGCTTTGCCCGCTTTGTGCGCCTGAAAGGCCTGACCAATAAACGTGATATTCGCGTCAGTACGGCTAACGGCCGTATGGTATTAAGCGTCACGGAAGATGACCTGGTACGCGTCAATATGGGCGAGCCGAACTTTGAGCCCTCGCAGGTCCCGTTCCGCGCCAACAAAGCGGAAAAGACCTATATTATGCGTGCGGCCGAGCAGACAGTATTGTGCGGTGTGGTTTCAATGGGGAACCCGCACTGCGTGATTCAGGTCGACGACGTCGATACGGCGGCCGTTGAAACGCTGGGCCCGGTGATGGAAAGCCATGAACGTTTTCCAGAACGCGCTAACATTGGTTTTATGCAGGTCGTGAAACGCGATCACATCCGCCTGCGCGTTTACGAACGCGGCGCGGGTGAGACGCAGGCCTGTGGAAGCGGTGCGTGTGCGGCGGTTGCTGTCGGTATTCAGCAGGGGTTGCTGGCGGAAGAAGTGCGCGTGGAATTGCCGGGCGGGCGTCTTGATATCGCCTGGAAAGGCCCGGGCCAACCGTTGTTTATGACTGGCCCGGCGGCACATGTCTATGACGGATTTATTCATCTATGAAACAGGTTGGGGAAGAACAGCAGGACGCCATCACCGCGCTGAATGACGGCGCGGTGGTAGACTATCTGTTGCAACATCCTGAATTCTTTATTCGTAATGCCGCTGCCGTCGAGCAGATGCGCGTCCCGCACCCGGTGCGGGGCATGGTCTCGCTGGTCGAGTGGCATATGGCGCGCTCGCGCAACTATATCGCGATGCTCGAAGAGAATATGAGCCAGCTGATGGAGCAGGCGACGGCCAACGAAGGTCTGTTCTATCGCTTGCTGCATCTGCAAAACCGGCTGGCGTGTGCCGAAAGCCTCGACGATCTGCTGCTGCGTTTTCACCGCTGGGCGCGTGAGCTGGGGCTGGCGGGGGCGTCAATACGTCTGTTCTCCGACCGCTGGCGGCTTGGCGCTCCCTCTAAACACACCGACCTGGTGCTCTCTCGTCAGGCGTTCGAGCCGCTGCGTATCCAACGCTTAGGCCAGTCAAACCACTATCTGGGTACCCTCAATGGTCCGGAACTGCTGCTGGTATTGCCGGAGGCGAAAGCAGTAGGCTCGGTAGCCATGTCGATGATGGGCAGCGATGGCGACCTCGGGGTGATTCTCTTCAGCAGTCGTGACCCGCACCACTATCAGCCTGGACAGGGAACGCAGCTGTTGCAGGAGATCGCCTTGATGCTGCCCGGCCTGTTGGAACGATGGATTGAACGCGAATGACCGGCGATATCGCATTGGGGCAAGACGTTACCCGTTTCCTGCGCTATCTGGGCGTTGAGCGGCAGCTAAGCCCCATTACCCTCCTGAACTATCAGCGTCAGCTTGATGCCATTATTGAACTGGCCGAAGGTATGGGCCTGCAGAATTGGCAACAATGTGATGCTGCGATGGTGCGTAGCTTCGCCACCCGCAGCCGTCGTAAGGGGCTGGGAGCGGCAAGCCTGGCGTTGCGCCTGTCAGCCTTACGCAGCTTCTTTGACTGGATGGTCAGCCAGGGCGTGCTACCGGCTAACCCGGCGAAAGGTATTGCCGCGCCAAAAGCGCCGCGCCACCTGCCGAAAAATATCGACGTCGACGACGTTAACCGCCTGCTGGATATTGACCTTAACGACCCGCTGGCGGTGCGCGACCGCGCGATGCTGGAAGTGATGTACGGCGCGGGTCTGCGTCTGTCCGAGCTGGTCAATCTGGATATCAAACATCTGGATCTCGACACCGGCGAAGTCTGGGTCATGGGCAAGGGCAGCAAAGAGCGCCGGTTGCCGATTGGCCGCAACGCTGTCGCGTGGATCGAACATTGGCTCGACCTGCGCGGGCTGTTTGGCGGCGACGAAGACGCGCTGTTCCTCTCAAAGCTCGGCAAGCGTATTTCGGCCCGCAACGTACAAAAACGTTTTGCCGAATGGGGTGTGAAGCAGGGGCTGAACAGCCACGTCCATCCCCATAAACTGCGCCATTCGTTCGCCACTCATATGCTTGAGTCGAGCGGCGATTTGCGCGGTGTGCAGGAACTGTTGGGGCACGCCAACCTCTCGACCACCCAAATCTATACCCATCTTGATTTTCAACACCTTGCTTCGGTGTACGATGCGGCGCATCCGCGCGCCAAACGGGAGAAATAATGCGTTTTTATCGACCACTGGGCACGATTGCCGCGTTGACCTTTGACCTTGACGATACCCTTTACGATAACCGCCCGGTGATTGACCGCACGATGCAGGAGTCGCTGAATTTTGTGCGCGGCTATCACCCGGCGCTGGCCAATTTTGACGCCCACACGCTTCAACAGTGGCGCGATGCGTTGCTGAAGACCGAGCCGGAGATTTACCACGACGTCACCGAATGGCGCTGGCGCGCGCTGGAGTCCGGTATGCGGCAGTTGGGGTTAACGGCCCAGGAAGCGAAAGCCGGTGCCGATGCGGCGATGGCCAACTTCGCCCACTGGCGTAGCCGGGTTGACGTACCGCAGGAAACCCACGATACCCTGAAAAAGCTGGGCGAAAAGTGGCCGCTGGTGGCGATTACCAACGGTAACGCACAGCCAGAACTATTTGGTCTGAGCGACTACTTTGAGTTTGTGCTCCGCGCCGGGCCGGACGGGCGTTCTAAGCCGTTTGCCGATATGTATCACCTGGCGGCAGAAAAGCTCAACGTACCGCTCGGCGAGATTTTGCACGTGGGTGATGACCTGACCACCGATGTCGCGGGCGCCGTGCGCTGCGGGATGCAGGCCTGCTGGATCAAGCCGGAAAACGCCGATCTGATGCAAACCGCCGACAGCCGTTTGTTGCCGCACATTGAGATTTCCCGGTTGGCATCTCTGACCTCGCTGATATAATCGTCATAACTCTGTATAAATTCCCAGGGGCTCATACACGTCGCACTTCAAGTTGCAGATGCGTTGGCTGCACTCGTTCACCCCAGTCACGTACTGAAGTACGCTCCTGGGGATGAACTCCCTTGCCGCCTTCCTGCAACTCGAATTGCTTAGTGTATTACTGAGCCCTGTTGATTCCGGCGGTGCCAATGGACGTTTCTTACCTGCTCGACAGCCTCAACGATAAACAGCGCGAAGCCGTCGCGGCGGAGCGAACCAACATGCTGGTGCTCGCCGGGGCAGGCAGCGGTAAGACGCGCGTACTGGTGCACCGCATCGCCTGGCTGCAAAGCGTCGAGAACTGCTCGCCGTACTCGATTATGGCGGTGACCTTCACCAACAAAGCGGCGGCGGAGATGCGCCACCGTATTGCCGAACTGATGGGCACCTCGCAGGGCGGCATGTGGGTTGGCACCTTCCACGGGCTGGCGCACCGTCTGCTGCGTGCGCATCACCTGGACGCCGGGTTGCCGCAGGATTTCCAGATTCTCGATAGCGAAGATCAGCTGCGCCTGCTCAAACGCCTGATTAAGGCGATGAACCTTGATGAAAAACAGTGGCCGCCGCGCCAGGCGATGTGGTTTATCAACAGCCAGAAAGACGAAGGGCTGCGTCCACACCATCTGCAAAGCTACGGCAACCCGGTCGAACAGACCTGGCAGAAGGTCTATCAGGCCTATCAGGAAGCGTGCGACCGCGCGGGACTAGTGGATTTCGCTGAACTGCTGCTGCGCGCCCACGAGCTGTGGCTCAATAAGCCGCACATCCTCCAGCACTACCGCGAACGCTTTACCAATATCCTGGTGGACGAATTCCAGGATACCAACAACATTCAGTACGCCTGGATCCGCCTGCTGGCGGGCGACACCGGTAAGGTCATGATCGTTGGCGACGATGACCAGTCGATCTACGGCTGGCGTGGGGCGCAGGTGGAGAACATCCAGCGCTTCCTCAACGATTTCCCCGGTGCCGAAACCATCCGCCTGGAGCAGAACTACCGTTCGACCAGCAACATTCTGAGCGCGGCGAACGCCCTGATTGAAAACAACAACGGGCGTCTGGGTAAAAAGCTGTGGACCGACGGCGCCGACGGCGAGCCGATCTCGCTCTACTGCGCGTTCAACGAACTCGACGAAGCCCGCTTCGTGGTCAACCGTATTAAAACCTGGCAGGACAACGGCGGCGCGCTGGACCAGTGTGCCATTCTCTATCGCAGCAACGCCCAGTCGCGCGTGCTGGAAGAGGCCTTGCTGCAAGCCAGCATGCCGTACCGCATTTATGGCGGGATGCGCTTCTTCGAACGTCAGGAAATCAAAGATGCGCTCTCGTACCTGCGCCTGATTGCCAACCGCAATGATGACGCGGCATTCGAACGTGTGGTGAATACGCCAACCCGCGGCATTGGCGACCGTACGCTGGACGTGGTGCGCCAGACCTCGCGCGATCGCCAACTAACCTTGTGGCAGGCCTGCCGCGAGCTGCTGCAAGAGAAAGCGCTGGCAGGCCGCGCTGCGAGCGCTTTACAGCGCTTTATGGAGCTGATTGACGCGCTGGCGCAGGAAACGGCCGATATGCCGCTGCACGTGCAGACCGATCGGGTGGTCAAAGATTCCGGCCTGCGCATGATGTACGAGCAGGAAAAAGGCGAAAAGGGCCAGACGCGTATCGAAAACCTGGATGAACTGGTGACGGCAACGCGCCAGTTCAGCTACAACGAAGAAGACGAAGATTTAATGCCGCTGCAGGCGTTTTTGTCTCATGCGGCGCTGGAAGCCGGGGAAGGTCAGGCCGATACCTGGCAGGATGCGGTACAGCTGATGACCCTGCACTCGGCCAAAGGTCTGGAGTTCCCGCAGGTGTTTATCGTCGGGATGGAAGAGGGGATGTTCCCAAGCCAGATGTCGCTGGATGAAGGCGGCCGTCTGGAAGAAGAGCGCCGCCTGGCCTACGTTGGCGTCACCCGTGCGATGCAGAAGCTGACGCTAACCTATGCCGAAACCCGCCGTCTGTATGGTAAAGAGGTTTATCATCGCCCGTCGCGTTTCATCGGCGAACTGCCGGAAGCCTGCGTGGAAGAGGTGCGTCTGCGCGCGACCGTCAGCCGTCCGGTGAGCCATCAGCGGATGGGGACGCCGATGGCCGAGAATGATACTGGCTACAAACTTGGCCAGCGCGTGCGCCACGCCAAGTTTGGCGAGGGCACCATCGTCAACCTGGAAGGCAGCGGTGAACACAGCCGTTTGCAGGTCGCGTTCCAGGGGCAGGGAATTAAATGGCTGGTGGCGGCCTACGCCAGGCTGGAAACTGTATAACTTTCAGAAAAATATCATTATTTTGTAACGATCTGCTAGCCTTACGGAAGAGAAGGTAATTAATCCTGGTTAGCGTTTCGTTGCGTGTTGACGCCGTTTTTTTGCTGGCGTAACATGCGCGCACGATTACGCTAAGAGGACAAAGCCTTGGACACACCCAGTAGATGCTGGCTCACCTTCCTGTCATTCAGGAACAACTCCTAAGGCTATCCTCATATGCTGATAGCCTTAGCGGTTGTCAGCGACCCGTATTTTATCCCGTCGCATTGAGTCAGGCTGTTTAATGGTCTGAAACCCCTGTAGTTTCTGTGTGCCCACCGGCTGTCCGATAATTTTTTGCATTGGGAGTCCCGGTCATGCTGAGCGCATTTCAACTGGAAAATAATCGTTTAACGCGTCTGGAAGCGGACGAAATCGAACACCTCGCCAGCTCGGTGTGGGTCGATTTAGTCGAGCCGGATGACGACGAACGAAACCGTGTGCAAAAGGATTTGGGCCAGAACCTGGCCACGCGCCCCGAACTGGAAGACATCGAAGCATCCGCACGTTTTTTTGAAGACGAAGACGGCCTGCATATTCACTCCTTCTTCTTTTACGAAGATGCGGACGATCACGCCGGTAACTCCACCGTCGCATTCACCATCCGCGAAGGGCGACTGTTTACCCTGCGCGAGCGCGAGCTGCCGGCGTTCCGCCTGTATCGTATGCGCGCACGTAACCAGGCGATGGTCGATGGCAACGCCTACGAGCTGTTGCTGGACCTGTTCGAAACCAAAATCGAACAGCTGGCGGATGAAATTGAAAACATCTATAGCGACCTGGAAAAGCTGAGCCGCGTGATTATGGAAGGTCACCAGGGTGACGAGTACGACGAAGCGCTGTCCACGCTGGCCGAGCTGGAAGATATCGGCTGGAAGGTTCGTTTGTGTCTGATGGATACCCAGCGCGCACTGAACTTCCTCGTGCGCAAGGCGCGTTTACCGGCCAGCCAGCTGGAGCAAGCGCGCGAAATCCTGCGAGATATCGAATCCCTGTTGCCACACAACGAATCGCTATTCCAGAAGGTTAACTTCCTGATGCAAGCGGCGATGGGCTTTATCAACATCGAGCAGAACCGCATCATCAAGATCTTCTCGGTGGTGTCCGTGGTGTTCCTGCCGCCAACGCTAGTGGCTTCGAGCTATGGGATGAACTTTGAGTTTATGCCGGAGTTGAAGTGGAGCTTTGGCTACCCAGGGGCAATTATCTTTATGATTCTGGCAGGGCTTGCGCCGTATCTGTACTTTAAGCGTAAGAACTGGCTGTAATGGTTGTGCCGGAGAAGGCGTCGCCGCCCTCCGGCCACTTCTTTAACCTCGACGACCGCGTCTCTGCGTATAAATCGCATCCATCACGAAAATCGCCAGCGCCACCCAGATAAAGGCAAAGGTCACCATCTTATCCGCTCCCGGTACCTCACCGTAGAACATCACCGCCAGCAGGAACATCAGCGTTGGACCGATGTACTGGAAAAAGCCCAGCGTGGAAAGGCGCAGACGTGTAGCCGCACCGGTAAAGCACAGCAACGGAATGGTGGTCACCACGCCAGCGGCAATCAGCAGCAGATTCAACGACCACGGGTTGTTACCCATGTGGCTGGTGGCGCTGTCGGCGATGCCGAACAGATAAATGGCCGCCACCGGCAGCAGCCAGAGCGTTTCGAACAGCATCCCGGTTTGCGCATCGACGGCAATTTTCTTACGTACCAGGCCGTAGAAGGCGAAACTGAACGCCAGGCCTAGCGCGATGATCGGCAGCGAGCCGAAGGTCCACAACTGTACCAGCACGCCACAGATAGCCAGAATCACCGCCAGCCACTGCATGCGGCGGAAGCGCTCGCCGAGGAAAATCATTCCCAGCAGAATATTCACCAGCGGGTTAATGAAATAACCGAGGCTGGCTTCCAGCATGTGGTGGTTGTTCACCGACCAGATAAACAGCAGCCAGTTACCGCCGATCAGCACCGCCGACAGCGCCAGCAGAAAGACCTTTTTCGGGGTTTTCAGCAGTGTGCGCACCTGCGGCCATTGGCGACTGATGCTAATCAAGGCCACCATAAAGAAAAACGACCAGATGACGCGGTGGGTCAGGATCTCATCGGCAGGGACGTAGTAAATCAGCTTGAAGTAGGCTGGAGCGATGCCCCAGATGAAATAGGCGGCAAGAGCGAGAAGTACGCCCTGACGCGTTTGTTTGGGATCCATGTGAAACATCCATTACGAAAAAGTCATGTAATGTTACGCGATTCTGGCGGTTATCCCACCATATAAGTCGCCGTCGCGCTGGCAATATGCGTTTTCTCTTCGTTGTGTAGCTCAACGCGCGCCACGGCAACCTTGTTCCCGGCGCGCAGCAGCGTACTGCTGGCGGTAAAGCGCGTGCCGCGACCCGGACGCAGATAGTCGACGCGCAGATCGATGGTGCCCATTTTCGACAGCCGCTGGCGCAGCTCGTCTTCATTAATGGTGTCGTGACGCGTCAACGTGCTGCCTACGCACACCAGCCCGGCGGCAACGTCCAGCGCTGAGGCGATCACACCGCCGTGCAGAATGCTTTGCGCCCAGTTTCCTACCATCATCGGTTGATTGTTAAAGCTCAGCTGCGCAAAGGCTTTTTCGTAGACTTCCAGCTCCAGATTCAGCGCGCGGTTAAACGGCATATGGTAGACAAAGATTTCCCCAACCAGCTTGAGCGCGTCGGCGGCGGTGAGTTCGGCAGACATAATGACCTTACTTTTGCTTGTTAATAAAATGTTGATTTTATGCCGAATGAATGTTGATTTCTACTTTCGGAAAGGTTTGATGAGCAAGAACAACGTAAAAAGGTAGAATGAATGTCATTTTGTTATTCATTGTTTTTATATATCTCAGGGGAAAGTGACTGATGCGATTCTCAAGGAGTGGGTTACTGGCGTTGCTGCTGCCTGCCTCGGCGCTGGCGCAGGAAGCGACGATTAAGGAAGTACATGATGTGCCGGCGGTGCGTGGCAGTATTATTGCCAACCTGCTGCAGGAGCATGACAATCCGTTCACGCTCTACCCTTATGAAAGCAACTATCTGCTGTATACCTGGACCAGCGACCTCAATAAAGAGGCGATTCGCTCCTACGACTGGGCTGAGAACGCGCGTAAGGACGAGGTGAAGTTTCAGCTGAGCCTGGCTTTCCCGCTGTGGCGCGGCATCCTGGGAGATAACTCGGTGCTGGCGGCGTCCTACACGCAGCGCTCCTGGTGGCAGCTTTCTAACAGCGGCGAATCTGCGCCGTTCCGCGAAACTAACTACGAGCCGCAGATGTTCCTCGGCTTTGCCACCGACTATCGCTTTGCCGGCTGGACGCTGCGAGACGTAGAGTTCGGTTTTAACCATGACTCGAATGGCCGCTCTGACCCGACTTCGCGCAGTTGGAATCGCCTGTATACGCGACTGATGGCGCAAAACGGCAACTGGTTGGTGGAAGTCAAACCTTGGTATGTGATCGGCGAAACCGACGATAATCCGGACATCACCAAATATATGGGATACTACCGGCTGAAAATTGGTTATCAGCTGGGTGATGCGGTGCTGAGCGCGCAAGGCCAGTACAACTGGAACACCGGCTACGGCGGCGCGGAGCTGGGCGTCAGCTACCCCATCAGTAAACATGTGCGCGTCTATACTCAGGTCTACAGCGGCTACGGTGAATCGCTTATTGATTACAACTTCAACCAAACCCGCGTTGGGGTGGGTGTGATGCTTAACGACCTGTTTTAACAGGGTATCCGACGGTTTGTTGCGAGCATGACCGAAGGATTTCGTCTAAAACATTGCAGTTTGGCACGCAGGCGCTGAAAATAGCGCCTGTTTTTATTTTCAGGTAAATGGGGTCAACGTGGCACAGGCGGAAGTTATCAATCAGGAATCGCTGGCTAAACAGGTTTTGCAGGAGACCTTTGGCTATCAGCAATTCCGCCCGGGCCAGGAGACCATCATCGATACCGTGCTCAGCGGACGCGACTGCCTGGTCGTGATGCCGACTGGCGGCGGAAAATCCCTTTGTTATCAGATTCCTGCGCTGGTAATGGACGGCCTGACGGTGGTGGTTTCACCGCTGATCTCGCTGATGAAAGACCAGGTCGATCAGCTGCTGGCAAACGGCGTGGCGGCAGCGTGTATTAACTCCACGCAGACTCGTGAACAGCAGCAAGAGGTGATGGCTGGCTGCCGCACCGGACAGATTCGCCTGCTCTATATCGCCCCCGAACGCCTGATGCTGGATAATTTCCTTGAACATCTGGCACACTGGAACCCGGTGATGCTGGCGGTCGATGAAGCGCACTGTATTTCGCAGTGGGGACACGACTTCCGGCCGGAATACGCCGCCCTCGGACACCTGCGCCAGCGCTTCCCGGCGCTGCCATTTATGGCGCTGACTGCCACCGCCGACGACACCACCCGCAGCGATATCGTGCGTCTGCTGGGGCTTAACGATCCCCTGATTCAAATCAGTAGCTTTGACCGGCCTAACATTCGCTACATGCTGATGGAGAAGTTTAAGCCGCTCGACCAGCTGATGCGCTATGTGCAGGAGCAGCGCGGTAAATCCGGCATTATCTACTGTAATAGCCGCTCGAAGGTGGAGGACACCGCCGCGCGTCTGCAAAGCCGGGGAATTAGCGCCGGAGCCTATCATGCCGGGCTGGACAATGACGTGCGCGCTGACGTGCAGGAGAAATTCCAGCGCGATGACCTGCAAATCGTGGTCGCGACCGTCGCGTTTGGTATGGGCATCAACAAGCCTAACGTGCGCTTTGTGGTGCACTTTGATATTCCTCGCAACATCGAATCCTACTATCAGGAGACTGGCCGCGCCGGGCGTGATGGTCTGCCTGCGGAGGCGATGCTGTTTTACGATCCGGCGGATATGGCATGGCTGCGCCGCTGTCTGGAAGAAAAGCCAGAAGGCATGCTGCAGGATATCGAGCGGCATAAGCTTAATGCGATGGGGGCCTTTGCCGAAGCGCAAACCTGCCGTCGTCTGGTGCTGCTGAATTACTTCGGCGAAGGGCGTCAGGAGCCGTGCGGCAACTGCGATATCTGCCTCGACCCGCCAAAGCAGTACGACGGCGTGCAGGATGCGCAGATTGCGCTGTCGACCATTGGCCGGGTGAACCAGCGCTTTGGCATGGGCTACGTGGTGGAGGTGATTCGCGGCGCGAACAGTCAGCGTATCCGCGAGTTCGGCCACGATAAGCTGAAGGTCTACGGGATGGGGCGTGATAAAAGCCATGAGCATTGGGTTAGCGTCATTCGCCAGCTGATCCACTTAGGCTTTGTCACGCAAAATATCGCCCAACACTCAGCTCTCCAGCTCACGGATGCCGCGCGCCCGGTGCTGCGCGGTGAAGCGCCGCTGCAGCTTGCCGTGCCGCGTATTGTGGCGCTGAAGCCGCGCGTGATGCAGAAAGCGGCGGTCGGCAACTATGACAAGCATCTGTTCGCCAAGCTGCGCAAGCTGCGTAAAGCCATTGCCGATGAAGAAAATATCCCACCGTACGTTGTCTTTAACGATGCGACCTTGATTGAAATGGCCGAGCAGATGCCGGTTTCGCCGAGCGATATGCTCAGCGTCAACGGCGTGGGAACGCGTAAGCTTGAGCGTTTTGGCCGCGAGTTCCTGGCGCTGATTCGCGCTCACGTTGATGGTGACGATGAAGAGTAGTCAGTTGACGGAAAAAGTGTCAGGATAGTCACTCACTGTACTATTTTCCGCGAATTTATCGTCCCGTTGGGTAGGTCTATCATGATAACGCTATTTCTTACCGTGGCGCTGGTGCACATCATTGCGTTGATGAGCCCGGGTCCAGACTTCTTTTTTGTCTCGCAGACTGCTGTCAGCCGCTCGCGTAAAGAGGCGATGATGGGCGTGCTGGGGATTACCTGCGGCGTTATGGTCTGGGCGGGCGTGGCGCTGCTTGGCCTGCATTTAATTATCGAGAAGATGGCGTGGCTGCATACCATTATCATGGTCGGGGGCGGCCTGTATCTGTGCTGGATGGGCTACCAAATGCTGCGCGGGGCGTTGAAGAAAGAGAAAGCATCGACGGAATCCGAACCGCAGGTTGAACTGGCGCAGGGTGGACGCAGCTTTATGAAGGGGCTGCTGACCAACCTGGCGAATCCGAAAGCGATTATCTACTTTGGCTCGGTGTTCTCACTGTTCGTCGGCGACAGCGTCGGTGCCGGGGCTCGCTGGGGCATTTTCCTGTTAATTATCCTGGAAACGCTGGCGTGGTTCACCGTGGTTGCCAGCCTGTTTGCGCTGCCGGCGATGCGTCGCGGCTATCAGCGCGCGGCGAAGTGGATAGACGGCGTGGCAGGGACATTGTTTGCCGGGTTTGGCATTCATTTGATTATTTCGCGCTAACCATGTTGGCCCACTCGACGACGTGTTGCCGGGTGGGCTGCATTATTTCAGCGGCTAAGCTGCTGTAGTTCATCGGCTGAAAGGCCGGTAATTTCCATGATCATGCTATTGTCTAGACCTTTAGCTAGCATTGCTTTTGCAACATCCTGCATGGCGGCAAATTTACCTTCCTGAATACCTTCCTTTCGTCCAATCAGCTTCAACTCTTCTGCCATGGTCATGAATTTATCTCCATGCTCCGGCACGCGCTGTGCCAGCCCATACAATAGTTTCTGAACGTTTCGAGCTTGTCCCGCCCGCACCATGTAGTTTACCAGGACGATTATTTGTTGTCCGCTCAACAGTCCTGATACGAACAAACTGGCGAGTTTATCCTCCAACTGCGCCATGTCCCGGAGACGGATATGCTTTTGGACTAGCATAAGCGCGGCCATACTGCGATGTTGCATAATTTCTTCGTCAGGAATGGTGGTGATATCGACGAGTGGAAAAGCATGGCTGTAAAGCTGGCGCGCCGCATTCGGAGCGTGAAATTCATCCAGCCAGTTCAGCGTCCAGGGATAGGGGCTGCGCTTGCCGTGATAGAACAGAATAGGGATGACCAACGGTAGTTTCTTATGACCTGCATTGAGATGCTGCTGCATCGCCGCTACGGCGTAGCGTAGCAAGCGAAAAGCCATATGTTTGTCCGGCGAGCTCTGGTGCTCGATAAGAACATGGATATAGCCGCGCCCGGTTGTGGTTTGCAGGGAATAGAGAATATCGTTGAAGTAAGGACGCAGGTCGTCTTCAATAAAACTTCCTGACTCTAAGCGCAGCGTCTCCAGTTTGCACAGTTTTATCAGCGCTGGCGGTAGGTGAATTTCGATAAAATCCCGCGCGGTTTCCACGCGGGAAAGAAACGTTTTGAAGACCGCATCATGCGGTGAGGCAGCTTCCGCCATCGTTCGTCATCCTTGAATGAGAAGGTCTGGCGGCATTCTGGCACTGACGCGTCCGCGCCAATAGCGGAGATCTAAAACCGTTTTCGGCTATGCGTGCGGCCTCGTGCCAATTTGTCGGCTGGCAACGTTGATGACAAAAAACTGCGAGCGGCTTTCACGCATGTCTTGCCGAAGCCAGCAGCGCGCCAACCAGCATAAACAGCGAACCGAACACCTTATTCAGCGCCTTCATTTGTTTCGGCCCTTTAATCCATGCTGAAATGCGCTGCGCCAGCGTGGCGTAGCCAATCATCACAATGATGTCGACCACGATGGTGGTGACCCCAAGGACGAGGTACTGCATCACCTGCGGCTGGTGCGGCACGATAAACTGGGGGAACAGCGCAGCCAGGAACACAATGCTTTTTGGGTTGGTCAGGTTAACGAACACCGCGCGCTGGAACAGCTTGCCGCGCGATTGCGTTTTGGCCAGCGTTTTCAGGTCAATAGAGCCTGCCGCGCGCCACTGCTGGATACCCAGCCAGATAAGATATGCCGCGCCCGCCCATTTCAGTACTTCAAAGGCCAGCACCGAGCGGGAGAACAGGGTGCCCAGACCGATACCTACCAACACGATATGGATAGCCAACCCGGCCTGCAACCCGGCAATTGATGCCGCTGCGCCACGGTAGCCGTGGTTGATGGAGGTGGTCATCGTATTGATCGCCCCTGAGCCCGGTGAGAGGCTAAGAATTATGGATGTTAGCAGGTAGGCGAACCACCATTCGAAGGTCATGAGAAACTCCCTGATTGTCTGTTTTTATGCCACAATACGCTATTGTCCAGACGTTGTGTGAGACGTCACGAAAAAACAATTTTCAGCGGTTAACAGGGGTGGAAGCCCGATGTTTCAACAGCAAAAGGATTGGAATACAAGAGAAAACGCGTTTGCTGCGTTTACCACCGGCCCGTTGATGGACTTCTGGCGTGGACGGGAAGAGGCGGAGTTTGTCGGCGTCGATCGCGTTCCGGTACGATTCGTACGTTTCAGCCTGCCCGCGCATGACCGGGTTATCGTGGTTTGCCCGGGGCGAATTGAAAGCTACGTGAAGTATGCTGAACTGGCATACGATCTTTTCCACAGCGGTTTTGATGTCCTGATTATCGACCACCGCGGCCAGGGGCGTTCCGGGCGTATGTTGTCCGACACCCATCGTGGCCACGTGGCGAAATTCAGCGACTACGTCGACGATCTTGCCGCCTTCTGGCAGCAAGAGATTGTGCAGGGGCGTTGGCGTCAGCGGTTTATTCTCGCCCATTCCATGGGAGGGGCGATTGCGACGCAGTTTTTACAGCGCAATCCGCAGGGCTGTGATGCTCTCGCGCTTTGTGCGCCGATGTTCGGTATTATCATGCGTCTGCCAGAATGGGTTGTGCGGCCGCTTCTCGATTGGGCTGAGGGCCATCAGCGTCTTCGTGAAGGGTATGCAATGGGAACAGGCCGATGGCACGCGCTGCCGTTTAGCCTTAACGTATTGACCCATAGCCGCGAACGTTATCGTCGCAACGTGCGTTTTTACGCCGATGAACCCCGGCTGCGTGTGGGCGGGCCGACGTACCACTGGGTCAGAGAAGGCATTCTGGCAGGAGAACAGATCCTTGCCGACGCCGCAAACGACGCGTTTCCTGTGCTGCTGATTCAGGCAGAAGAAGAACGCGTGGTGGATAACCGCATGCACGATCGTTACTGCGCCCTTCGCGCGGAGGCGGGCCACCCTTGTGAGGGCGGTAAACCGCTGGTCATCGAAGGCGCCTATCATGAGATCCTTTTTGAAAAGGACGCTATGCGCTCAGTAGCACTCAATGCCATCGTCGATTTTTTTGGTCGACACCCTTAATTCGGCGCCAGCGCCGCACTTTTTAGAGGTTAAATTCGAATATGTACCAGGTAGTCGCATCTGATTTAGATGGCACCTTACTCTCTCCTGACCACCACTTAACGCCGTACGCTAAAGAGACCTTGAAGCTACTGACCGAGCGTGGCCTGAACTTCGTGTTCGCTACTGGCCGTCACTACATTGACGTCGGCCAGATTCGCGATAATCTGGGGATCAAATCCTACATGATTACCTCCAACGGCGCGCGCGTGCACGATGCCGACGGCAAGCAGGTCTTCGCTCACAACCTCGATCGCGATATCGCGGCCGATCTCTTCGGCATCGTCAATGCCAACCCGGATATCGTGACTAATGTCTATCGTGATGACGAATGGTTTATGAACCGCCATCGTCCGGAAGAGATGCGTTTCTTCAAAGAAGCGGTATTCAACTACACCCTGTATGAACCGGGTCTGCTGGAACCGGAAGGTGTGAGCAAGGTGTTCTTCACCTGTAACGACCACGAAACGCTGCTGCCGCTGGAGCAGGCGATCAACGCCCGTTGGGGCGATCGCGTAAACGTGAGCTTCTCGACGCTGACCTGTCTGGAAGTGATGGCGGGAGGCGTGTCGAAAGGTCACGCGCTGGAAGCGGTGGCGAAGGCGATGGGCTATACGCTGAAAGACTGTATCGCCTTTGGCGATGGCATGAATGATGCCGAAATGCTGTCGATGGCGGGTAAAGGCTGCATCATGGCCGGCGCGCACCAGCGTCTGAAGGATCTGCATCCGGACCTCGAAGTGATCGGGTCAAACGCCGATGATGCGGTACCGCACTACCTGCGCGATATGTACCTGCGATAAAAATTGACGGCTGGCTATTTAGTGGCCAGTTGTCAACCTCCAACTCCGCTACAATGCATGTTCATTTTCCAATCGGACATTCATTGTGGCGCTCCTGATTATTACCACGATTCTGTGGGCCTTTTCGTTCAGCTTTTACGGCGAATACCTTGCCGGGCATGTGGACAGCTATTTTGCGGTGCTGGTGCGCGTGGGCCTGGCGGCGCTGGTGTTCCTGCCGTTCCTGCGTACGCGCGGACACAGCCTGAAAACCGTCGGGCTATATATGCTGGTGGGGGCGATGCAGCTGGGCATCATGTACATGCTGAGCTTCCATGCCTATCTCTATCTGACGGTCTCCGAGCTGCTGCTGTTTACCGTGCTGACGCCGCTCTATATCACGCTGATTTATGACCTGATGAGTGGACGCCGTCTGCGCTGGAGCTACGCTTTTAGCGCACTGCTGGCGGTGATCGGCGCGGGCATTATTCGTTACGACCACATCACCAGCCACTTCTGGACCGGTCTGATTCTGGTGCAGTTATCGAACATCGTCTTTGCCATCGGTATGGTGGGCTATAAACGCCTGATGGAGACCCGACCGATGCCGCAGCATAACGCCTTTGCCTGGTTTTATCTCGGGGCGTTTCTGGTCGCGGCGGTGGCCTGGATGCTGCTCGGCAACGCGCAGAAAATGCCGCAAACCCTGCCGCAGTGGGGAATTCTGGTATTCCTGGGCGTCGTTGCGTCGGGGATTGGTTACTTTATGTGGAACTACGGCGCCACACAGGTGGATGCGGGCACCTTAGGGATTATGAACAATATGCATGTGCCTGCGGGGCTGCTGGTTAACCTGGCAATCTGGCACCAACAGCCTCACTGGCCGAGCTTCCTCACAGGTGCGGCTGTGATCCTGGCCTCGCTGTGGGTGCATCGGCACTGGGTCGCTCCGCGTTCTTCACAAACGGCAGATGATCGCAAGCGTGGTTCCGCGCTGAACGAATAAACGCATCCATCACCGGCTGACGCTGCTCGCCATCGCGCACGGCGGCGTACAGTCGGCTCCATAGACCTTCGCCCAGGGTTTTGGTCACCACCAGACCCTGGCGCTCAAAACTCTCCACCACCCAGTGCGGCAGGGCGGCAATGCCCATCCGCGCGGCCACCATCTGAATCAGCAGTAACGTGTTATCCACGCTTTTCAGCTGTGGGCTAATACCTGCTGGCTGGAGGAAATGACGCCAGATATCCAGACGCTGACGCTGTACCGGATAAATCAACAGCGTTTCTGCCGCCAAATCTTCTGGCGTAATGCGTGCTTTGGCCGCTAATGGGTGATCCGGCGCCAGAATCAGGCGCACTTCATAATCAAACATCGGTGAATAGTGCAGACCGCTACGCGGCAGGATGTCGGAGGTCAGCACGATATCCAGTTCGCTTTGTTGTAGCGCCGGCTGTGGGTCGAAGGTGACGCCGGACTTAAAGTCCATCTCCACCTGTGGCCACTGCTTATGGAAGTTTTCCAGCGCGGGCGTCAGCCATTGAATACAGCTATGGCACTCAATGGCGATGCGCAGCGTTGCCTGCTGCGGTTCGTTACAGGCCTGAAGCGCCTGGGTAATTTGTGGCAACACCTGATTGGCCAGTTGCAGCAGAATCTCGCCCTGCGGCGTAAAGCGCAGTGGCTGGCTCTTGCGGACAAAAAGTCGAAAGCCGAGGCGCTGCTCCAGATCGCTGAACTGGTGGGAGAGGGCGGATTGCGTCTGATGCAACGTCGCCGCTGCTGCTGCGAGCGACCCGCAGCTCCGCAACGCCTGGAGCGTTTTCAGATGTTTAATTTCAATCATGAAAGTCCTTCACTTCGGCATGAACAATTTGCGCTTGAGGATTATACAGTACATTCACATTATGGATGTGTAAACATCTGGACGGCTAAAACACAAAAAATCCATGAGAGGCATATGATGACTATCCTGAACCACACCCTCGGTTTTCCTCGCGTTGGCCTGCGTCGCGAGCTAAAAAAAGCGCAAGAAAGCTACTGGGCGGGTAACGCCTCCCGTGAAGAACTGCTGGCTGTAGGCCGCGAGCTGCGTGCCCGCCACTGGGATCAGCAGAAGCAGGCGGGCGTTGACCTGCTGCCGGTGGGCGATTTCGCCTGGTATGATCACGTGCTAACCACCAGCCTGCTGCTCGGCAACGTTCCGGCTCGTCATCAAAATAAAGATGGCTCTGTCGATATCGATACCTTATTCCGCATTGGCCGTGGCCGCGCACCCACGGGTGAACCCGCGGCGGCGGCAGAAATGACCAAATGGTTTAACACCAACTATCACTACATGGTGCCGGAGTTCACCAAAGGTCAGCAGTTCAAACTGACCTGGACCCAACTGCTGGATGAAGTGGACGAAGCGCTGGCGCTCGGTCACAAGGTCAAGCCTGTGCTGCTGGGGCCGGTAACTTATCTGTGGTTGGGGAAAGTGAAGGGTGAACAGTTTGACCGCCTGAGCCTGTTGAACGATATTCTGCCGGTTTACCAGCAGGTGCTGGCCGAGCTGGCGAAACGCGGTATTGAGTGGGTGCAGATTGATGAACCTGCTCTGGTACTGGAGCTGCCGCAAGCGTGGCTGGATGCTTTTAAACCGGCTTATGACGCCCTGCAAGGCCAGGTGAAGCTGCTACTGACCACCTACTTCGAAGGCGTAACGCCAAACCTGGATACCATTACCGCGCTGCCGGTGCAGGGGCTGCACGTTGACTTCGTGCACGGCAAAGATGATGTCGCCGAGCTGCATAAACGTCTTCCTGCCGACTGGTTATTGTCAGCGGGTCTGGTGAACGGTCGTAACGTCTGGCGTGCCGATCTCAGCGAAAAATATGCGCAAATTAAAGATATCGTCGGCAAACGTGACCTGTGGGTGGCTTCCTCCTGCTCTCTGCTGCACAGCCCAATCGATCTCAGCGTGGAAACCCGCCTTGATGTGGAAGTGAAGAGCTGGTTTGCCTTCGCGCTGCAAAAATGCGGCGAGCTGGCGCTGCTGCGCGATGCGTTGAACAGCGGCGATACGGCGGCAATTGTGGAATGGAGCGCACCGATCCAGGCGCGTCGTCACTCTACCCGCGTACACAACGCCGCAGTGGAAAAACGTCTGGCGGCGATCACCGCCCAGGACAGCCAGCGCGCCAACGCTTACCCGGTTCGTGCTGAAGCACAGCGTACCCGTTTTAATCTGCCGGCATGGCCGACCACGACTATCGGCTCATTTCCGCAAACCACCGAAATTCGCGGCCTGCGTCTGGACTTCAAAAAGGGCAATCTTGATGCTGCGCACTATCGCACCGGTATTGCGGAGCATATCAAACAAGCGATCGTTGAACAGGAACGTCTGGGACTAGATGTGCTGGTGCACGGTGAAGCCGAGCGTAACGACATGGTGGAATATTTTGGCGAACACCTGGACGGTTTCGTCTTTACCCAAAACGGTTGGGTGCAGAGCTACGGCTCTCGCTGCGTGAAGCCGCCGGTGGTGATTGGCGATGTCAGCCGCCCGGAAGCGATCACCGTGGAGTGGGCGAAGTATGCCCAGTCGCTGACCGACAAACCGGTAAAAGGCATGCTGACCGGTCCGGTGACCATTCTCTGCTGGTCCTTCCCGCGCGAAGACGTGACGCGTGAAACCATCGCGAAGCAGATTGCGCTGGCGCTGCGTGATGAAGTGGCGGATCTGGAAGCTGCGGGCATCGGTATTATTCAGATTGACGAACCGGCGCTGCGCGAAGGTCTGCCGCTACGTCGCAGTGATTGGGCGGCGTATCTGGCGTGGGGCGTGGAAGCCTTCCGCATTAACGCGGCGGTGGCGAAGGATGAAACCCAGATCCACACCCACATGTGTTACTGCGAGTTCAACG